>NZ_JAJEPR010000040.1:0-27610 GCF_020686945.1 Fusicatenibacter faecihominis
AGCAGCGATTTACGCAGTAAATCAGCGGATTTCGAATGTTTATAGAATTGCGGGAGCTGCTTTGCAGCGGAGCAATTCGTAGGCATCAGTTGGGGGCAAAAGACCTTTTGACCCCAACATCATAATATCCTCCTATATATCATTTGCGGCTTTGTACTCAAAAGCTGGATCCTGCCTTTATATTCCATCGTTACCTATGCTGCCGCTTTGAAAACCGTCGATTTCATTGTGGAAGGTATCGACCGCTCCAAATGTGCCATTATCATCACAGAACATCCGGATGAAAGACATCATACACAACATTGATCCGCTCGCTTATATTACGATCAGTGAAGTCGCGGATATCTTTTCCAGCAACAACAATCAGTGAGATTTTTCGGATAAAAAAACCATGGAAAAATTTGCCTTCTGTCAGAAGTTCTTGTTTTTCCATGGTTTTTTCTTTACGCTATGCTAATTTCAGGCGCAGGGTTTTGATCTCAAATGCCCGGAAATCAAGGGAAATGCTGTGATTTTCCACCATAAGCTCCTCTTCTTTTTCCTCCAGCATCGTGCAGCTCCAAGCTTTCGCTACCGGCAGGGATGTGGACAAAACTGTCTGAACCGCCGCTTTCCTGGACTCGTAGAGACGCAGGATCAGATCGCCGCTTCCGTCTTCTGCAAGCTTCACAGACTCAAGAATGACATTGTTTTTCTCCACGTCAAACAGGGAGAAGGCATCAGCCGTACCGTTTGTCACAACCGGTTTTACATTCAGCTCATAGCCCTGGCGGACAACGTCACTGTCTGCAAAGCTACCCTCCCATGCGGTAAATGCATAGGTAAAATGATGCTCTCTGTTGTCTGCATGCATCTCCGGGGCTGCTGCTGCACGGAGCAGGGTCAGTTCCAGCGCATTTTCATTCATGCTGATGCCGTACTTGCAGTCATTCAGCACAGCCGCACCATGTGCCCCGTCACACAGGGCGCTGTAGCGATGGTTGCAGACTTCAAAACGGTCTTTATCATAGGTTCTGGACCGTCTGGTCGGCCGTTCCACATAGCCAAACTGCATCTCGTTGATGCCGTTCTCTGCGAATACACGAACCGGGAAGGCAACCTTCAGAAGCCGGTGCAGTTCTTTCCAGTCAATCACAGTCTCAAACTCAAGCCGTGTACTTTCAGCATCCAGACGGATATACTGGACAAAGGAAGAATTGCTGATGCGTCCGGTCACTTTCAGAACGCCGCGCAGGCTGCCTGCCTGAAGAACGCTTACCTTCACATCCTCTGCCGCCGTGATCTCCTGTTCCTTATAGTTGGAATCGATATCCCAGGCATCAAAGAGACGCGGTACATCTTTGTAGAGATGGAAACGGTTCAACGGCTCTGCTGCAAACTCTCTGCCGCTTGTCTTCAGTACAAAGGAGATAACCTCTCCCTTGCCGTCCACGACAGCCTTCACCTGACGGTTTTCCAGAACATAGGTCTCGCCCACCTGAGTCAGTACCACCTCATCCTCCGCTTTCGTCTGCTCCTCTGCCGGAACCAGAGAAACCATACCGTAGGCAGGAAGCTCTGCCAGTCCATATACTTTATCGCCGATCTTTTCTGTCGGAATTTCTTTTCCTTCTTTCGTCTTCGCACCCGCTGCAAAGCTCTCAGGAAGCTCAAGAACCGTCTCATAGGCAAAACCGAGGGAATTGCCCACCGTGATGCCGTTTTCTCCCTCTGTGAGGCTCTGAAGGGCTTTCTCCGTCAGTTCATGGCTTTCATCGAGAATGGCATGGAAGGCCTTTTCTGCCTCCTGATAAACTCTTGCAATCGAGGAACCGGGCAGAATATCGTGGAACTGATGAAGCAGAACCTCTTTCCACAGACGCTCCACAGCCTCCGCCGGATATGCCTTTCCTTTTAATGCAGCCAGTGTACTCCAGAGCTCCAGCTCCCGCATGGAAAGCTCGCATCTCCGGTTATTCTGTTTCACCATGGCCTGTGAGGTGTAGGTTCCGCGGTGGGCGCTGAAATACAGCTCACCCGTATAAGTATGCTTCGGTCCGCCCTCTGCTTCCATATCTTTGAAAAACGTAATCGGATTCTCCTGTTTTACCTTCGGGCAGCCTTCCAGGTCTTTTTCCCTCTTCGCATACTCCAGATAATCTCTTGCCGGACCGCCGCCTCCGTCGCCGTAGCCGAAGGGCAGGAGGAAGGCATCCAGATCTCTCTTCTGGCTTCTGTTCTCCCAGACGCCAATGAGCTCGCTCGGGTCAGTGCGGTAGGTATAGCTCGTAGGCAGGAAGGACGTGATCTTTGAGCCATCCATGCCCTCCCAGTAGAAATAATGATAGGGGAACTGTTCTCCTTCATTATAGGACCAGAAAATCTTCTGGGTCACCAGATACTTCACGCCACAGCTTTTTAAGATCTGCGGAAGTGCTGCGGTATAACCGAAGGTGTCCGGCAGCCACAGCATCTGGCTGTCCACACCAAATTCTTCTTTGTAATACTTTTTGCCGTAGAGCAGCTGACGGATCAGCGCTTCTCCGGAAGCCATATTAGTGTCCGGTTCCACCCACATGGCGCCTTCTGCGATCCATTTTCCGTCCTTGACCGCCTCTTTGATTCTCTGAAACAGCTCCGGATAATATTTCCGGCACATCTCATAGGCAGCCGGCTGGCTCTGAATGTATTTATATTCCGGATATTCCTCCAGGAGACGCAGCTGCGCCGCAAAGGTTCTCTCGGTCTTTCTGTGGGTCTCCGCCATTGGCCACAGCCAGGCCAGGTCGATATGAGCGTTGCCGACCGCATAAAAGACCGGTGTGGTAGAACCGTTTTTCGCCTCCAGTGCAGGCTTAAGCGCTTCTCTGCCTGCCCGGTAAGAAGCGATTCTTCCTGCTTCGTCCTGCTCAAAATCAACGGCAAGCGTGAAGGTTTCCAGCGCCTCTGCGATTTTGGCTGCCCGCAGGGAATTGGAATCCAGTTTATCCAATACCTGTTTTAACGTATCTGCATCCATCCACAGCTGGTAGGCATCCTCATTCCAGATACCAAAGGTACACACGCCCAGGGTCCGTCGTTTGCCCTCTTCCAGCGGATCCTGGTAGGCGCCCGGAAGTACCGGTCCTGTTGCACAGCCGCCATTCGGAGACTCCGGATAATAATGGCCCGCATAGGTTTCCATCAGGATTTCGTATTCCGTTCCTGCTGCCGCCGCTGTGCTCAGAACATTATCCTCGATAAAATGATGCTTCTGCGTTACCCAGGAGGCACGATAGGTACCAAATTCCTGGCCGTTGACAAACAAGGTGGACTCTCCGTCCGGTCTTAAATCCATAACGATCCGTTTTCCTTCTGCCTCAGCAGGGAGAACCACTTTTCCGCGGAACCAGCAGTATTCCCAGGTTTTTCCCCAGGTAAAGCCGGGTTCCACCGGCTCAAACTGTCCTTTCATCGCCTCTTCCGGTGACAGATGCTCCATGGTACGAAATGCCTCCCAAGAAATGGTTCCCAGTGGTCTGTAAAAATCATCTTTGAGTGTGCGCATCCAGTGCTGCAGTCTTCCACTCCATTCTGAACTCATGATTCCCATGTAAGTCCCTCCATTTTCTTTGCTTTTGGTATAGTTGCTTTTGGTATAGTTTCTTTATAGCATGTTCCGCTTCATCTATCAAGACTTTGCATCACACGATATTCCTTTATGATTTTTCATATATTCTGCCGGGCTCATCCCTGTTATGGAATGGAAAATCCGGCTGAAATAGAACTGATCGGAAAAGCCCACCATCGCTGCAATATCTTTGATGAACAAATCCGGATTATCTTCCATGATTTCTTTTGCCTTCTCAATTCTCAAGGTCGCCAGATGCCGGTTAAAGCTTTCTGTGCTGTATTTTCGAAACAGCTTGCTGAGATACGTCTGGGAAATTCCAAAAATTGTGCATAATATCCGGATCACTCAACAGGTAATAGCTGACATCCTTCATCGTCTCGATCATTTCATCATATTGATTTTTCAGCTGCTCCACACTGACCGTAAGACTGCTCATTTCATGCCTGTAAATTTTATCCATACTGGTTGAATAATAAAGATATCCCAGAATAAAAGATGACATAATTCCAAGAACAATATAAACCAGTCTCATCTTTGATTGAAATTTCAAAGCCATCCCCCTGTCTTTATTTATTCCCAAAGTCCGATCTTCAGCACCATTTTTCTGCATTCTTCGTCATAATCCGCTGCCGCTTCCGGTGCCGTGGTTCTTCCGCTTCCGATCCTTCTGCATATGCTAGAAGTGTCAATCCCCTTGATCGGCGTCATATATTCCAAAGCAAGTGTGACCTTATTTTCATCAATACAATACTCCTCATATCTCTCCCCGCTCTCCTGCCATTCCGTCAAATACACCTGTCAAACAAATTTTCCTGATTACAAAAAACTTCACAGATGAGTGACTTCCTTTGAAGGCTGACAACTCATTCTGTGAAGTTCATCACTATAGCAAGTATAATGTAATCCGGATTGTTTTTCAAGTTATAGATCAGACGGGGCAGAAATCCATGCAATATGAGGAGATACCAAGATGCCGGTCTTTGTCAGCTGATACTCATACGCCCAGTTTTCTCCGGTTGCTCGCTGTTGTCAGCTCCCGCCAGTCACATAACATATCAATTCCGGGAATGTGGAAGCTCGATAAGAACGCATGGTTTCTCCCAGAGCTGCTGCTTCTTTTTTACGATATAACATAGTCAAATTCATCAGCCCTTTAATGCTGCAAATCTGTCGTAAGCTGCCTGCTCAATTTCCAGCAGACGGCCGGCGTTCATCTGTTCTACGGTGTTTACATAGGTATCCCAGTCCTGATCCACATCGAGCTCGCCTGTGATAAACTGAGCCTTTGCCTGCTGCAGATAGGTGGAAAGGTCTTTATAAATCGGGCTTCTCTCTTCGATTTCTTCTGTTGTATAGGATACAACCGGATAACAATCCACACCAGTCACGCCATCTGCCTTATAAGCGTCCAGAACTCTGGCTGCCCAAGCATATTTTTCAACAATTTCCGGTTTTTCCAGAAGCTCCTGGTCGGCGTTAAATAGTGCTTCTCTGTCGAGGTTTCTCTCTACCAGATTCAGTGCTTCGTTCAGGACGGAACCTTTGTAACAGTATTCTTCTCCGGAAGTATAACCATCTGGCACTTTCATTTCCGGAATCTCGATTCCAAGAAGCTCATCCTGTACCATATCAAAGGTGATTCCCTCATAACCCTTTGTTGCAGAGAGCATTCCCTCATCAGTGTAGAAATAATCCAGGAAACGGGCCATTGCTTCCGGATACTGGGTATTGGCATTGACCGCAACCATAATACCGTTCTGAACCGGGCTTGCAATACTGGTTTTCCGCTCGGAATGAACATCGGAGGTAAGACCGGACAGTCCCAGCCAGTTGGCGTCATAGCTGATGTCCTTGCCTGCCATAACAAACGGTGCAGAACCACAGCCTAAGGAACCATATACATCTCCCTGCTCTTTCGTCGTAACTTCTTCTCCGGTGATGGTAAAGGCTTCCTGTTCCATCAGACCTTCTGCATAGAGTTTATGCATGAATTTCAAAAATTCTTTGTACTTATCGCTGGTATTTGCAAGTTCTACTTTGCCATTTTCATCTGCCTGGAAAGCACAGTCCGCATCTCTTGTGAAAATGCCAAAAGCATCCAGGAAGGTTGTGTCAATCGCAGAATAGCCACCGGATGCTGCGGTATACAGAAGCGGAATCTCATCATCCGTATCTCCGTTTCCGTTGGCATCCTGATTTTTGAAAGCTGTGAGAACATCATAATACTCATCAATCGTAGTCGGAACTTCCAGTCCCAGATTTTCCAGTCATACTTTGTTGACAAAGCTTCTGGTCAGACGGTCTGTCATATCTACACGCAGTCTAGGAAATCCGTAAATATGTCCATCAGATGTACTGCAGAATGCTTTCATTTCCGGATATTTTTCAAAATATGCCTGCAGGTTCGGCATCTCGTCCAGATACTGGCTGAGGTCCAGGAAATAACCTTCTCCGCCCCATTCGTTTACGTCACCGATATTCATGTAGCAGCCGGTCAGAAGATCCGGAAGCTCGTCGCCTGCTACCATCAGAGTCAGCTGTGTTTCCCAGTCAGTTTCATAGA
Organism: Fusicatenibacter faecihominis; assembly: GCF_020686945.1. Taxonomy (NCBI): domain Bacteria; kingdom Bacillati; phylum Bacillota; class Clostridia; order Lachnospirales; family Lachnospiraceae; genus Fusicatenibacter; species Fusicatenibacter faecihominis. The sequence continues at coordinate 6,156 of NZ_JAJEPR010000040.1, forward strand.
AATTGCAGTCCAGACGGATTCCAAGGCGTTTTGCATACTCTTCAATATCTGCCAGCTGTGTCCAGTCATCCAGGCCGGATTTATACACAAAGGTGGAAATTACCTCCGAAGCGCTTAAGTTCGTCGGATTCTGCAGAAGAAATACTTTTTCATAGCCGACACTCAGAAGGGAACCACAGTTTAATACCAGCAGGATTAGAATCGTCGGCATCAATACCGGCAGATTCACATACCAGATTTTCTGCAACCTGGAGGCTCCGTCGATCTCTGCTGCTTCCAGCAGGGACCGGTCCACACCGGATAACGTAGCGAAGTAAATAATACTTCCCCAGCCCATCTCCTGCCAGATGCCGCTCAGTACATAAACCCACTTGAACATGGCCGGGTCCTGCAGGAAATTTTTGCTGTCTCCACCCAGAATTTCAATAAATTTGTTGATGATACCTGAGGACGGACTCAGATACAGGGTCAGCATTCCGCACATGACAACCGTCGAGATAAAGTGCGGCGCATAGGAAATGGTCTGAAAGCCTTTCCGGAACCGGCTGTGCTGTACTTCATTCAGGGCCAGTGCCAGAATGATCGGGATCGGGAATCCAAGAACCAGTGAAAGAAGGCTCAGTGTCAGCGTATTTTTCAGAATGATCGGAAACCAGTAGGAAGAAAAAAGACGCTGAAAGTTCGCAAAACCGATCCACGGGCTTCCCATAATTCCTTTTCTCATACTGTAATTTTTGAACGCGATGATGATTCCATACATCGGCTTGTAGTTGAAAAGGAGTAAATAGACAACCGCCGGAAGGCACATTACATACAACCGCCAGTTCGTCCATATACTTTTTTTCTTCACTGCATCCACCTGTACTGCCTGTTTTTTTCTGCCTTTCATGTCGTCTCTCCCTCGTTTTTTTCTTTATTTTAGCAGTTTCCCCTCTTTTTCTGACATGGACAAATTTTGAAACAGACAAACAAAAACCATGGAAAAATTTACCTTCTGTCAGAAGTTTTCATTTCTCCATGGTTTTTATAAAACTTTATATCTTTGCTGTTGTTTTATCCAATCGCATCAATAGCCGACTGAATCAGTGTTGCAACAGAACTGCCGTCCGGGCTGTCGGTGTCAAGCAGGGTGATGGCGGTGCCGATGAGGGAACCGGCTGCCGGGTAATCGCTGTCTGCTTTTTCCTTTGCCTGGGTAAGGAGAGTGGTGATGGCTGTCTTGTTTGCCGTCACATCCGCTGTAACGAGAGAGGAAGCGCTCTGAAGGAGGGGAAGAATCTCATCCCTGGAGCCGCCCTCTGCTGCCGGAGTATCTGTGACTACGGGTTCTCCATCTGTCGCAGGCTGGGTAGCTGCTGCTTCGGTCTCGGGCTGGGGCTCCGGTGTGCCTTCTGTCTCAGGAGCTTCTGCCGCCTGGGTCTCCGGCTCGGCTGCCTCCGTCATGGGAATGGCTTCTGCCCCTTCCGTATTGCCGTTGATGCCGATTACCTGTGCTCCATTAACTGTGAAAAGTTCGCTCGGATCGCTGTAATCCTTTTTGGTTATGAAGTAATTTCCGCTGTCGGAAAAGCTGTAATTGTAATAACCGCTCAGGATTTCATTTCCATGCCAGTCAACCAGGGAGGTGGCTCCGTCAACGCTGCTGACTACGAAGAGCAGGCCGTTTGCCTTGCCGTAGGGCCGGTTGGCATAAGGGCCGGATTCGGTTCCGTCCGCTGCAACGATGGTGTAGGTGCCATCGCCGTTCTTGTAGATACCGGCCAGACCGTCGCACTCAAAGTTCTCACTGTCATATTTCAGTTCGCAGCTGACTTCTCCGCCTTTTGTCACAAAACCGGCCTTGTCGTCTTTTTCCACACAGAAGTAACCTTTCGTGCTCAGATATCTTCCGCTGCCGCCGTAATTATAATTGATCCGGTCGTACTCGAAGGGAATAATCACCTCTCCGTTCATATCGGTAACGCCGTAGATGCTCTTTCCTGCATCGCTGTTCCAGTCAGATCCCATCACATAACCGTCATCAAAGACGCTTATTGCTCCATGGCCGGATTTGTCGCTGATCTGTTTCAGCACAACGTTTTCATAGGAGTAATCTCCAAAATTCCATACGCTGTCTGCCGATGCCACGGCATTGAAGGAAGAATCATAGGTTGTTACATTTCCGCTGGTCCGGTCCTGAACATTGAGGTAATCGCCGTCCGCCTCGATATCTGCCAGCTGATCCCGGGTCAGTTTCACGGAAGAAACCTCCGATTCACTTACATGATAGATGCTTGCCGTGTCGATCTGGTAATGGGTATCATCCGAATAACTCTCGAAATCATACTCATCCTCTGTGGTTTCCTTTAACACATAGGCGACGATCCATTTTTCATTCAGCACAGAGACATTGTCAAACTCACAGGGTACGACCAGCTGTGCTTTCTCCGTTATAACTCCTGTCTTCTCCGTATCTGCATCCTGCACGAGAACAAAACCGTTGTTATAGCTCGTGTAGCTGGAATATTTCGGTTCGGAATACTGGGTGTCTGTCACATCCATGACCGCATATTTCTCGTCGTCATTGGTAGCCAGCATCAGATCCGTTCCGTCAATAAAAAGCTCAGAGAGAACGGTTCCGACATTCTCAACGGTCACGTCACCGGTATAGGCCTCCAGAGATGCGCCTTCTTTTGTCTCAATCTGCATCTCTGTGGCTCCGCCTGCGCTGTTGGCAAGATCCACCGGCTCCGCATCGTTGACCATGTAAAGGGTGGAGGAAGTGTAACCCTCCTGGGAAATCAGATAGCTTCCGTTTGCTGACATGGAATAGCCGCTGCTTCCGGAAAGAAGCACATTTCCGTGCCAGTCAATGAGATCATATCCTCCGCCTGCATGACCAACCCAGAGCAGACCCTTGGATTCCTTGAGCACATCCATGTAGTCATAGGTTGTTCCCAGATCGGATTCTCTTCCGTCTGCGGACAGGAGAATATATCCGCCGTCGCTCTTTTTCACCTGGACGGTCATCCCATAGCCCAGAAGAGACTCTGTATTGTCGTATCCGTAATTGAAGGAAGCAGTCACGTTTCCTCCTGCGGTCACAAAGGTCGTCTGTTCATTTCCTATGGAGAGGAAATATCCGCCGTTTTCATAGGTGTCAAAGGAAGTATCAAAGCTGCTGAAATTTGTGGGAACGATCAGGTTTCCATACCGGTCAATGATTCCATAACCGTTATCGCCGGAAGCCATCGCATATTTGCCATAGAAGCTTCTGACATAATAACCGGTCTTCTGCTGAATGGCCTCTTCCAGGGAATTGTCATAGTCATACTCCCCGAAATTATAGAGGGAATCCGTCGTCTGTACGGCATTGAAAGAGGAATCATAAGTAGTGATCACACCACTTCTCGCCTCGATGTTGATATAATCCGCACAGCTGTCCGTATCGTAAAAATCATCTCTTCCAAGGGTACCGACACACTGGGCTCCCTGGGTGCCGATGTAGTAAATATCCACATGGTCGATGAGATAATAATTGGTATAGTCCGTATAATCGTAGTCATCTTCCGTGCCGCCCTCTGTGAGAACCACGCCTGCGGCCCACATGTTTCCTACGACTTTTACCGCGTCATACTGGAAGTCCACAACGACAGAACCGTCCGGTGCAAGGATGCCCGATTTTCCGGAGCCGTCATTGAGTTCGGCTATGATATAGCCGCCTCTGCCCATCATATCCTCGCCATAAATGGATTCCGTGAGAAGATTTCCGTTCAGATCCATCAGAGCGTAGGAGCCGTTCAGGTCTTTGTATTCAATAATGTTGGTGCCGGAGATAAACATATCTGCCTTCACGCCGCCTGCTGCGGTTACACTTGCTTCGCCTGTGAAAACATTGATCGGCTCTGCGGGTCTGTCAGATACGGCAACGCTGCTGGTAGCGTTGATGATCGCATCTTCGCCCCAGATTTCATCGTTGGTACGCAGAAGAATACTGTTGCTCGGCAGAACCTGCTCCTCGGTGATCGTTGTGAAGGTGTCGGTGATCGGGTCGTCGATACCGCTGCTGGTGGCTACGTTGTAGGTAACGCGCTCCAGGGTCGGCTGCATCTGGGCGTAATCGTAATCCATCTGGCTGAATTTGTAGCTGAAATCATAGAGCTGGGTCTTCTCGACTTCGCCAAGCTTTGCCGGAGCTTCCTTGCCCTGATTTGCCGCTGCCTCTGCTGCCGCCGTCTCCGTCACGCCGATGACATTGTCCACAACGTCGTGAACGGCCTGTTCCTCGGTGATCTGGTCTCTGACAATATGAATCTTGATATCGTTTACCACCAGGGTCGCCTGATCCTGTCCTACAGTGTCAGCGATGTTTCCTGTGGTGATGAGCTCTACGTTTGCCAGCTCTTTCTTGCCCTCGTCAAGCTGGGCTCCGCTGGCCTCCTCGTAGGCCATCATAACGCCTGTGAGGGCTCCGGTACCGGAAACCTCGAAGGGCGCTGCTGTCAGAACCTCACAGTTATAAACGCCGGAGGTGGACAGCTGGCTGGCGATCATGTTGCTGGTCACATAGTTTAAGTTTGCCGTTTTTACCTGAATACCGCCTGCGTTTGTGGGATTTACAAGCGCACAGCTGTAGGTGTAGGAACCGATCTTCTCTGCGGAAATCAGGTTTCCAAGCTTCTCCTTCTCATCCGCATTTGTGATCGTAATCGTTGTTACTTCTGACTGGTCGATTCCAAAGAACTGAAGAATCTGGCTCTTCTGGTCCTCCGACAGGTCCGCTCCCAAAGTCAAAACAATGGGAAGCCGGGACTCGGAAGCCAGGCCGGAAATATCTGCCGCCTGTGAAACGACGGAGCACAGCTGCGCCACGCCCATCATTGCAACGAGCATACAGCAGATGAGCTTTCTCATATACTTTCCTCTCATGACTCTCTCTCCTTATTTTATTTTTTTATTGAAACACACCTTTCGCCCTTTCGGCTCCGATGCATTCAAAACTGATTTCTTTTATGACGGAATTTTCACAGATGATCGTGACCGCACTGTAAAACGGATCGTCATTCCGGACAATCGCATAACCGTTGCAGCCGTCATCCCGCACGTTGCATGCATAGAGATAATCGTTGCCCACAAAAGTCGCCACGCCGTCCAGCTGCTTCCCTGCAAAAGCCGGGAAACCTTTCAGGATATCCGCCTCGGAACTGCCCACATGGACGTCTCCGGGCAGAACCACATTCAGATAGGTACCGTTGGTGTCGATGAGGGCCGTAAGGATACCCTCTGACAGCACCGTGTCGTAGCCCGTCATATTTGTGATTCCCGTCATCTCTTTATAGAGTGAATTTTCAAAGTAAAAATACTGGGTGTTGATGATCTCTGTCCAACTGCCGGACTCCATGTCCGCGTCGGAAGAGATATCATAGGGCAGCCGGATCTGTCGGTCCAGCTGAATATCCTCCGGAGCAATCTCGCTCATGGGCGTCGGAAACTGGTAGGTATGACCGTTCAGCTCATACTGGAAGGAGCTGATATCCCCGCCCTCCGGTGCCTGGGGCGTCCCCGGTTCAGCTGCCGGCGCTTCGGTCTCCGCGGGTACTTCCGGCTCTACTGCCGGCGCCTCCGTTTCTGCGGGCACTTCCGGCTCTACCACCGGTGCTTCCGTTTCAACGGGCACTTCCGATTCTACCACCGGTGCTTCCGTTTCAACGGGCACTTCCGATTCTACCACCGGTGCTTCCGTTTCAACAGGCACTTCCGATTCTACCACCGGTGTCTCAGTTTCCACAGGCACTTCCGGCTCTACCATCGGCGCCTCGGTTTCAATCACCGCCTCGCCGCCTGCGATCTCTGCGCTCTGCACCACCTGGTTAAACACCGGGAAATAGTTATACGCCGACAGCTGCCCCTGCATCAGCTCAAAGGCATAGACCGTATCTTCATAGATAAAGCACACGGTCTCGCAGGCAAACTGGTTGGCTCCCACATTCATCTGGAAATTCAGCTTTCTGGCGGGCAGATTCGCGGAGGAAATATCCTCCGACTGCATATCCGAGGTGACGCTCATATCCGAAATACTTTTCTCATAATTGGAAAAAGCGCTCTCCGGCTCGTCCGCTCCCATATCAAAGTAGCTGATAGTCAGCGTGCCTGCCCTAGGGCTGATAGCTCCGGAACCGTTCACCGGCGAATAGGAGATCAGGCTCCGGCCGCTGGCCGCATTGTTTCCCCAGTCCCCGGGTACATCCACGAAGACGCTGACCGGGATCTGGGTCTGGAGAAATTCCGGTACCTCAAAGGCCGGGAGATTCGCGTTAAAGGTTGTTCCGGCAGTCCCCTGAAGGGAAGACTGATCCGGAAATACCATGCCCGCAAAGGTCCCTTGAGCCCCTTCTGCTGCCACGACGGCTGTCTCAGCCGTCTCTGTATCACTCCCCCCGCTTTCCTGAAGGAACCCGTCAAGCAGGAGATCCACAGCTGCCGTATTCTGGCTTCCACCGTCCGTCAGCACCTGGATGCTCTGCAAAGTGGCCTTCACCGGATCGCCATCCGGCAGAAGATCCATGCACTGCTGCAGCAGAATCTGAATGGCTGCCGCATTGGAATCCAGATCCAGGTCCGCCAGGCTTTTCACCGCCTCCAGCTGCTTCTTTACGTTCTCCTCCAGAGCAGAAACGGGCATGACCGCCTCACAGAGGAGCGCCGCCGCCAGAAAAACGGCGGTCTTTTTTACATGTTTTTTCATAGGCTTCTTCCTCACCGGTAGCTCTGCATGGCGTTTGGCGCCAGAGCAATGATCGCCGAGTCACAGTCAGAACCCCATTCGCTGTTGTTCAGGCGGATATGGACGCTCTCCTGCACCATCTGGATCTCGTACATCCCGTCACTGGTGATATACTTGTACTCGTCCCCCGGCACAAAATGGGTGATCGTGTCCGTGGATACCAGAAAAAGGAAATGATCCAGTTTCTCTCTGTATTCGGGATCGTTCAGGGCCTCCATGAAATACTGGTATTCCTCGGTTCCCGGCGTCAGGTCATCCTCCTGGCTTCCTGCATCATCCCAAGTCGCATCCACCTCATACCAGACGTTCTCGATTTTTACGATGTTCCAGGCATGGCCTCCGGCATCTGCCTGGGAGGAGCCTGCCATTCCGCCGATAAACGCCGCCTCGATCCCGCACTGCTGCAGGAGATATTCCATGGCCAGCGTGTAGCCGTCGCAGACCGCATAATTGGGATTTCCGCTGGAATCTGCCACGAGGCAGCCGTAGGCCGTGTGCGCCAGGTCCTGGCCCCGGTCCCATTCCACCTCGCCGTCGCCCACCGGATCGTTATAATTTACCAGATCGATGAGCTTATCGTGGATCTGACGGACGATCTCATAGTCCGAAGCATCCTGATTGATGTCCGCGAGGAAAGAGGCCGCTGCTGCATTAAAGGCGTTCATCTGTGTCTCATAGTTCGTAAAAGGCTCTGCCATCTTGATATAGACAAAATAGAAACCGCCGTAGTTGACCGCTTCCGAGAGATAGACCATCTCCGCCTCCTGCCCCGCATAGAGCCAGAAAAGCTCCGGATGATCGAAGCAGAGGGCCCGGTAGGCCACGTTAAATTCATAATAGTAATCCTGCCCCGTCGGATCGATATCCGTCATCATAAGACCGATGTTCCCTTCGCTCACCGGGTCCTGGGCCACCCCCAGCATAACGTCGTAGATCTCCTTTGCCACGGGGTCCAGATTTTCGTAGTAATAATAGCTTCCTGAAGCGTTCTTATTGAGGCTGCTGCCGCCCGCATTGTAGGCCTGCATGATCGCATCCAGTTCCGCTGCATCCTGGCCTGACAGAAGTTCCATGGGCTTCGACGGCGTATATTCCGCCATATCTCCCGACGGCATCCGGTTCACTTCGAGATTTTTCACCTCTGCGGCACTGACTGCCGTTCCGTTTGCCAGCAAAACGCCCGCAAGAAAAAGCCCTGCTATTCCTTTCTTTTCCTTCATGCTGTCCCCCCTCTCACAACAGAATGAAACGATCTCCGTTTTTGATCTGGTACTCTCCCAGCGTGCTGTTGGAATCCAGCAGCGTATTTTCCGCGCAGGAACACAAAAATTCTGTTCCCGACGACTGATACATATTTCCTGAGAGTTCTTCCGCGATTTTTACAAACAAGGGGATCAGTTCTTTGATTTTGAGAAAATCCGGCACAAGCACTTCAAAGCTCTGAGAGATGGATGCCACATCCAGGGTTATCAGTAATTTTGTCTCCATAGCTCCCTCACATACTCTTCTAAAACTACCTCCTGATCCCGAAGAGCTCCATCCAGGTCCTCCAGTATATCACGCCGAATCTCCATGCTTTTTCTCAGCTTCCGAATGGCCTCCAAAATTTCCAGCCCTCTCGGATCTCCTGCAAAAGCGGCCTCTGCCATCTCCTCGATGCGGCGCGATATCCGGATTTCCTCTTCGAGATAAAAGGTATGATTCTGCAGCTTTGCAGGTATGACCTTTATCTCCATGAAGCCTTATACAATCAGTCCTGCGATGCTTGCTGCCGCTCCTGCTGCGTCGGTTGCTGCTTTGGAGGCGTCTTTTACATCGGATACGATATTGTCAACGGTGGAACCGGCATTTGTCAGATCGTCAACCACCTGCTGATACTGAAGATTCGTATTTTTGCAGTCGTCCATGCGGTCTTTTACCTCATTGATTTTATCACTGATGAGGTTCATGTACTCGGTGGAGGAAGCGGAGCCGTCCCAGAAGTCCTTCATCTGTCCCTGTAACGTATTCAGCTGCTCCAGATGTGTCACCAGCTGGGAATAATAACCCTCCAGTGCGGAGATTTTTCTCTGATAAGTTCCTGCGCTGTATTTTAAAATATATCCTGCCATGTCAATTCATCCTTTCTTTCAATTAGTGTCCGATTTTTCTGGCTGCTTCTGCGATGGCTTCGAGAATCTTTGTAAGGGTTCTGGACCACTCTGCCATGATATCGCTTAAGCCTGCAACCGCGTTCATAAAGTTCTGGCTCAGGGTCTGAAAAGCCTCTGCCAGGGCCTCGCCTGTCTTTTTCAGTCCCATCATAATGGTGTCATCCTCGTAGGGCTGGGTTTTCAGCTCCTCGGCAACGAGCTTCAAAAGCTCATCCACCCTTTTAAACTCTTCCTCCACATTTTTCTGCCACTGTTTTGCGCTTTCCATTTTGAAGCTTAATTCTGCTGCACTATCCATTCCTATTTCCTCCTTGTATATAAAAATAAAATATTAAATGGTACCTATGATTTTTTTCAGCCGGACCCATTCTTCTATCTCCGAATCCAGCAGTTTCTTATATTCCTCCGCGATATCCCCGGATAAAAAGCCGGACAGGACTGTTTTTTCCTCCTCCAGCATCCTGGCAAGATCGTTGCAGAGACGAACACAGTTTTCCTGTTCTATATATCCCATCAGCTGTCCTCAAAAATTGAATCGTCGTCGGTTTTCACCTTCTCCTGCCGAAGCTCTCCGCAGGGCATCAGAAGGTGATGCAGTTCCCCGCGGTAACTCATGAGAAAATGATTGGCCGGCTTTTTGACCAGAAGCCTCTCCATATCGTAGGGAAGCTTGACCAGGCTCTGCCGGTTCAGTTTTTCTCCGAAAAGCAGGGCCAGTTTTTCTGTATTAAAACACTTATAAAGCTCATTTCCCCAGAGGAAGGGCGGTTCGTCGCTGTAGAGCCCGGCCATCAGGTAAATCTGAGCGTACCGGGAAAGAACATAGACGGAACTGAACTGCTTCAGATAGCCTGCCACCTCCGTCGTCACGGAAACGAGATCGGAATACCGCTCGAAAATGACGAGAATCGGCCGGAACATTCCCCTCATATGGGAGAAAGTCTCCTGCTTTGCAATGGCCGTCTCCGGGTCCCACTGTTTCTCCTCGCAGTATTGAGTGTAGAGATTGTAGCGGTGCTGGGCGTTGGCACAGAGAAAAGCCGCCAGCTGCCCGATGCCTTCCGCCTTCGATTCAAAAATCCTTGCATCCTCCGGAAGCTTCAGCTCCTCCAGACAGCTTTCCTTCGCCGCCTTCAGAAAAGCCACCACCATGTTTTCTTTCTTCGCATAGGTGATGAGATTCTTAAAAATCAGCGCCGCCGAAGCTTTTTCGCTGAAATAAAGGCTCAGCTGGTTAAACTGCTTCAGAGGCAGAGCGACGGGCTTCGAGGTCTTCACCTCATATCCCAGCGGGAGCCGGTTTGCCGCAAAGCCCGCCAGGAACTCTTCATATTCCTGATCCGTCCGGATTTTTGCCAGCTTTCTCGCTCCCCGATAACCCTGATTTTTAAGGGTCAGCGCTTCCACCTCCGCTTTCAGGCGCTGGATGCGTTCTTCCTGCTCGAGCCCCGGGGCAAATCTCATAAGCTGCATTTCCAGGGCTTCGCCATTATAGTTAAAAAGGCCACGCCCCGGTTTTTCCGGCGGCTGACAGCTGCATTTGACGCCCAGGATGTCCGTGTAATCGTATTTATCCTTCAGCTGAATCGCAATTCTCTGTTTCAGCTCCTGCCGGGTTCTCATATTGATCTCGTTGACGTGACTGATGGTAAAAAGATAGGCCACGCCGTAATTCGCGCTGTTTTTCAGGTAATACTGGAGAAGATCGTACTGCTTCTGTCCCGCCTTCGTCTGAAGGAAGCCTGCCACGTTGTCGATGATGACCAGAATAAAAGGAAGAGGCTCCCGCTTGATGGCATCGGAAAAGCTGCTCACTTCCAGTCTGGAAAACAGCTTTTTCCTCTCCTGAATGATCTCGTTAATCAGCCGGAAAAGCTCCGGGCTCTGCTCCGCGTCGTCCTCCTCGAGAACCGCCCCGCAGTGGGGCAGATTCCGGAAAACCTTGAGCAGCCGGCTCGAATAATCCAGCGCATAGAACTGGAACTGCTCCGGCGTCGTTTTTTTCACCAGGGAATAAAGAAGTGCCTCCACGAAAGAGGTTTTTCCGCTTCCCGGCTCCCCGCACACGAGAATGTGGCCGCAGGTTTCCAGATCCAGAAAGAGCGGGTACTGCTCCTGCTTCGCCGGATCGTCCAGTTCTCCGATATAGGTGGTCAAAGGACTCTCCGAAAGCTCCTGTTTCTCCTCCGCAGGAATCTCATCCGGCAGCATCGGAAGCCACAGGGCCTTCGGGCTTACGCCCTGCTCCCTTGCCGTCTCCATAATGCTTTTCACGAGAGAAACGAGCTGAGATCTTCCGGTGGAATTTCTGGTCACTTCCGGCTTCACCGTCAGAATCGGCGAACCCACATAGTCGATGACCTGAACGCTCTCGTCCTTCTGCTTCACGACCTCATCCTGGGGCTCGTATTCTGCGCCGCTCCAGGCCGACTGGCCCATGGCGAAATATTCATTATTTCCCACCTGCAGATAGAAGCGGCCGGTTTCCCGGAGTTCTGCTGCCTCCGGCCGTTTCAGCATATCCATACTGTCCGCCCGGTCCTGCACTTTGAGGCAGACCCGGAATTTTGTGTTGCTCAGGATCTGATCTGTCACCACGCCTGCCGGTTTCTGGGTTGCCAGAATCAGATGGACGCCCAGGCTTCGGCCGATGCGGGCGATGCTCACCAGCTGGTCCAGGAAATCCGGCTGCTGCTGTTTCAGCTCCGCAAACTCATCCGAGATGATAAAAAGATGAGGCATCGGCTCTTTCACAACGCCTGACCGGTAGAGCCGCTGATAGCTGTAAATATCCATCGTGCCTTCCCCGGCCAGGCTTTTTGCATCGTTAAAAATCTTCTGCCGGCGTAAAACCTCGCTCTGTATCGAGATCAGCGAACGGTTGATGGCCGCTCCGTCCAGGTTTGTGATGGTTCCGATGAGATGGGGCAGGTGAATCTGGTTCTGGAGATCGTCAAAGGCTCCCGCCAGGCCGCCTCCCTTATAGTCGATGAGCAGAAAAGCCACTTCATCCGGGTGAAAATTTACCGCCAGGGAAAGCACATAGGTCAGCAGAAATTCACTTTTTCCGGAACCGGTGGTTCCCGCCACCAGTCCATGGGGACCCTGGTACTTCTGATGAAGATCCAGCATAAATTCCGCCCCGTCGGTTCCGATTCCGATGGGCACCGCGAGACTCGTCACCGGATCGTTGGAACGCCAGCGCTCCGCAATATTCAGATCCTCGATGCGTCCCACGCCGAACATTTCCAGAAAAGTGAAGGTTTTCGGAAGGGAATAGGCCTGGGAAACCAGCCGAAGCTTCGTGTTTGCCAGTACCCGCATGCTGGAAAGGGCTTCTTTTTCGTCAAAATCATCGAGAACAAAGGTCTCATCCTCCTTGTCCAGCTCCCGGACGTAGATCATGTTATTGACGAAGCCCTCTTCCTCCTCTTTGTTCAGTTCGAGGATGATGGAACACTCCTTGGGCACATCCGGAAAACCGGTGATCAGGCTTAAACCGATGGTCTCCTCTTTCTCAATGGCCCTCTTGATGATTTCCACTCCGTCCAGCAGCTTTTTGCTCAGGGTGATGACGATATAATAGGGTCTTTCGCTCCTGATTTTGTCCCATTTTCTCGGCGTTTCAAGGTCCTTCTCCAGCTCTTTCTGAAGATACTCGCCCACCTGATAGGCCTCCGAAGCGTTGGTAGCGATAAAGCGGATGGAGCGCTGGTCATCCCAGACGTGGGGCAGATATTTGATGTAGCCCATATCCGCCAGCTGCTTTTCCTCCATGAGAAAGACCAGCTTCACCTCATCGTAGCTGAAGAGGATCGCAAGCTGCAGAACCACGGTGTTGATAAAACCAATAACGTCTTCCGGAGCTCCCTGGGCCCCCAGCACGGTATTTTCGAGAAGCCGGATCATGATAGGCACATTTTCCAGCATCACCTGTTCGTCCGTCAGCTCCGCCAGTTCATCCTTGAGAACGTCCTCCTCCATATCGAAATGCTCCCGGGGAGCATTCAGCTTCGCCTTTAACGGAATGTTTCCACTTCCTATACGGATATCCAGGAAATCGTCGTCGCTGTTGGTTCTGGCCCAGAGCTTTTTCTTCTCATAAACATAGCCCAGAACCTCCGACAATTCCGGATAATTGTGCCGGAGAACGTATTCCTCCCGCTCTTTTTCCTCCTGAATCTCTTCTTTTTTCAGGGCGAGATATTCCCGGTATTTTTCCAGCCGCCGCTTCTCGTACTCTTCCTTCTGCTCCTTCGTATATCCCTGGGACAAAAGGGGCAGCAGGATCGAGCTGGCCAGCATCGTCACATTTCCCGTGAGGGCCGCCGTGCTTCCCATAATCATCGAGCTTCCCATCCGCATGATCAGCGGAATGCCGTCTTTGCCGAGGGGCATCGGCGGACTGTCAATGTCAATAGCTGTATCTCCGAAAGCAAGCCGCCTTCGCGGGTAACGACTGAACAGATTCTCTGCTTTTCCCCCTTTTTCCGGAAGAACATTGCTCATCACGCTGTTGGTGTCATCCACAAATCTTGCTTTTTTCGGAGAAATAGTGACTCGATGGTTTCCGTCGTTGATGGAGAGAAAACGGCTGCCCACAATGATCCGGAGGCCGAAAATATCGATCACGTCCCCAAGATCCAGCTTCATGCTCTTCACCCGGAAGCCGTTTACATAGATGCCATTCGTGGAATCCAGATCGTAAATGGTCCATTTTGTTCCATTATAATGAAGCATTGCGTGCCTGCCGGAAATCATCGGAGCGGAGTAAACGATATCGTTGTCTTCGTTCCGCCCAATCAAAAGATCCCCGGGAAGGGCCACATAATTGTGGCGGATAAAGCTGGCTTCGTTCACTTCTTCTGTATACAGCATAAACATGGCGTTTCCGTTCCGTATGAGGAGCAGTTCCTGACTGTGGAGAGGAAGTCTTTTTTCAAAGGGATTTTCCACGGCAGCATACCGCGCCGTGTTTTCCCGTACGGAAAACCATTTTCCGTTTTCCGCCTCAAAGTGGATCGGAACATCTTCCAGCCGTCCATTGGGAAAGGAAAGCGTGCCCTTAGCCGGATAAGGCAGGAAGAGATTCTGCATCTTTCCTGTCTGGGACAGCAGCGTCGCCTTTAACCCCGTGGGATTTTCCACGGTCAGTCCCTGAACCAAATTATTTTCTGTTCCATCCAGTGTCATATCATATCTATTCATACTATTCCAGGTCGTACATTGCTGTGATAATCAGGTCCGTTGCCGGCATCTCAAAGGAGAAGCTGGCGTTGTCATTTTCTACTGTTTCGCTGCCGTCTGCGGAGATATACCAGCAGTTGAACTTTTTGCCGGGCTCCTCTGTCGCCGTGACGGTCACGATCTCGCCTTCCTCATAGATTCCGGCGCCGGTTCCGCCAAAGACCATCACGCTGTAGCGGTCTCCGGCCTCATACACGGCTTTGACGGAAACTTTTTCCGAAGGCATCGTAAAGGAAGTTTCTCTGCTCTCTGCATTTTCCAGAGTCACGGAACCTTCCGTCACTTCCCATCTGGCAAAAGGAACGCCTGATGCATCCGTCTCGTCGGCAGTGATCGTGGCGGTGCTTCCGGCATCGTACATGCCGCTGCCTTTTCCGCCGTCCACCTTCAGGGTGAATTTTTCCTGAGCGTAATGAGCGGTCATGGCCACCTCTTCCGCCGGCATCGCAAAGGTCAGGTTCTGCACGGTCAGGTCGCTGATCTCCAGCGTTCCCTTATCGATGGTCCAATGGGAAAAAGGCACGCCGTTGTTGGAATCCTTCGCCGTCACCTGCACCTGATCCCCGTAATGGTAGGTTCCGGAACCATCCCCGTCATTGACGGAAACCTTATAATCGATATCCTTGAAAATCGCATTGATGACCAATTCTCCGTCTGGCATCTCAAAGCTTGCTTTCTGTTTATTCGCATTCTGGATGGAGACTGCTCCTTCTTCCACTTCCCAGCCGGTAAATTCTTTTCCTGTTCCGGCCTCATCGGCAACGAGAGTTACCGTTTCACCCACCAGGTAGCTGCCGGAACCGCTTCCGCCATTAATTGTCACCTGATGCTGATTCTGGTCATACTCGGCAGCAAGGACCACATCCGCTGCCGGCATGGAGATCGTAAGCTCCGGGCTCGCGGCTTCCTCCTCAGAGAGTTCCAGCTCTCCTTCTTTTACCACCCAGCCCTTGAAGGTCGCTCCTGCTTTTTCCTGGGCGGTAATTCTCACGGTTTTTCCGAAATCATAAGTGCCGCCGCCCTGGCCGTTTTCCACCTGAAGCTCATAAGAAAGAGTCTTATAGGTGGCCGTGATCTCCAGCTCGTCATCGGGCATCTCAAAGCTTGTCTTCTGCTTGTCCGCATGCTCCAGATAGACCGTGCCTTCTTCCACGTCCCAGCCGGCAAATTCACTGCCTGCTGCCGGGTCATCAGCCACGATCGTGATCTCCTCTCCCACGTTATATTCGCCGGAGCCCGAGCCGTTGTTAATGATGACCTGATGGCTGTTCACATCGTAAAGAGCAGCCAGCTGAATCTTATGCCGCGGCATCTTGAAGCTGATCGTCTGGGAAGAGAGCTCCTCATCTGTCAGGGAAAGCTTTCCGTCGATCTCCCATTTTACAAAGGTGGAACCGTCCACGTCCTTCGCTGTGACTGTGACCTTCTGGCCGCCTTTGTATTTTCCGGAGCCGGAACCGTCCTCCACAGCCAGCGTGTAGGTCTGGTTTGTCAGGAAATAAGCCAGCACCGCAACGGCCACCGCGGAGCCTGCCAGGCCCTGCAGAATTACCTTTTTCTTATCTGATTTTTTCTCTTTGACGGGTTCTTTTTTCGGCTCTTTCTTTGCTTCCGGCTTTTTGGGCGGGGTCTCCGGTTTCTTTTCTTTTTTCTCCAGAGGCGGCGTCGTGCCGGTGGTGGTGGATTTTCCGATGCTGTTTCCCGTGATGTTTGTCTTCGAAGTCTTCTTCACGGTCTCTGCATCGTAAATAAACACATCCTTTTGAAACATGGCTCTGGTCTCATCCAGGCTTTTGCTGGAGCTGCTGCCGGAAGCTGTCTCCGGAGCCACAGCCATACCCGCAATGTTCTCTTTTGAACCTGTGATCTGCTCCAGATCCTCCAGAATCTCCTTCGCGTTCTGATACCGCTCTGCGGGATCGTGGGCACACATCCGAAGGACAATTTTTCCAAACTCCTCCGAAGCCGCACAGGGCGGCGGCAGCTCTTTCTTTCCGCTCAGCCGGTCGATGAGGGCCTGCTGCATATCCCACTCCGAATAAGAACCGGTCTCCGGGTAAAAAGGCAGCCGGTTGTTGTTCAGCAGCTTATACAGAACCAGTCCCAGAGAGTAAATATCCACCGTATGGTCGTAATCTTTTCCGTGAAAAACCTCCGGCGCCATATAGTTTTCCGTTCCTTTTTTGGAGAGATCCGCCGACGCCTTGTCGCAGATCCGCGCGATACCAAAATCGCCGATCTTAAAATTGCCGTAATTATCGACAAAAATATTGTCCGGCTTGATATCCCGGTGAATGATGCCTTTGCTCTCAAAGAGCTCCAGCGTCTGCACCAGCTCCCTGCTCATCCTCAGGACATCCGCCTCAGAAATCGCATTCTCCTGTATATAAGCCTGAATCGGCATCAGAAGCTCCATCCGGATCAGAATATCCCACTGAATCTCATTCTCATACCGGATTACCTTATAATCTTCGCAGTTTACGATATGAGGGAAGCCCTTCATATCCGTCATGATCTTGATCTCATCTGTCAGATCATCGACCATATCCTGAAAAAAAGTCGTGATGGACCGCTCATCCATCCCATCACCGTAAAGGGTTCTCTTCAATGACGGGTCCTTGGGGACATGGATCACCTTCAGGGCCGACGATATGGAAATATCATGATCTTTTTTTACAATCTCCCATACCTGGCCGCTGGCTCCACTTCCAATCTCCCGGACAATCTCCCAGTCATTAAATACCATTTCACCAACTCTGTATTCCATCCCTTACTCCTCAAATGGCAGTTCCTTTTTAATATCTGATTTCTTATAAATATTCTACATTATTCATACTCTTTTCCATAATATCATGTTTTATAGTGTTTTTCAACAATTAGTATGCTTATTTGTTTCTTGCATTTATCTATATAGCACAATATTTTTCCACCACAAATAAGGTTTGTTTTCAAAATTTAATAAGCTTCAGAAAGTGTTTTACTCATTTTTGACGGATTTGTTCATATTTGTCTGGTTGACAGAAACAATTTCCCGGAATTAAAAAAACAGCAATGGTTTTTGTTCCATTACTGCCCTTTTTGTTCTAAATAGTTACCTGTTTTCTTTATCAGCCCGTTTACTCTCTCTCCGGCTGCTCATCAAATCGTCTGTCTCCGAAATAATACTCCTTATCATGCTCATTGTTATCGAGCCAGTCATCGAAACTCTTCTTTGAGATGCGATACTTTCCGCCATCCAACTGGATCCACCGGAATTCCTTTTTCTTTAAAAGGTTATAAACCGTAGGTCTGCTGACTCCTAAGATTTCCTGTAACTCTTGAACTGTATAACATCTCTTCTCTTACATTTCTTTATCCTCTTTTCCTTGAAATATGAAAGAAAAATTATTCCTTCATATAACGAAACGCTCAGAGCATGTTTTACAGTGGTCAAAAGCAAATTTTTTTACTTTTTTTATTACGAGTTTTCTTGCGAGTTTTTTTAATGCAACTCGTAAGAAACTCGTAACATTAGATTTTTACATTTTTCATGAAATTAAGTAAAGAATCGGGTTGTCTTTACATAGTCACCACTTTCAAAAAATAAAAAATTTTGTATTTTTGAAAGCGACATCTTGTATATACTATTAGCAGACAGTATATGGATTATGGCAGAGTATATGAAAACATCGTTTGCATCGAGCTTCTTCGCCGTGGATATGATGTTTATGTCGGCAAGCTCTATCAAAGGGAAATCGACTTTGTTGCTTAGAGAGGCAGCGAGAAGATTTATATTCAGGTCAGCGACAGTGTGTGGGCGAAGTATTTCGAGATGGCTTAAGGCTGAAAAAGTAAGGTATGCAGAAAAGGAGCTTTCGAATAAGCGAAGGCTCCTTCTTAAAATATATAGATTTCACAAATTCCTATCGATATACATTCTTCTGTCATAGATGTATAAAGATTTTGCACAGTTCGTTTTTTTCAAAAAACTTATTCTGTTTTCAACTTCTGTGATATAATGCTTTATTATAATAATTCCCATGGACAAAATGAGGTGAACCAAGTGAAAAAGAAAACACTTGTGCCTCTTATCACTTTTTTACTGGGCATATGCCTTATTAGTTTGATTGTATACAAAACAGACACCCACGAAAAAGAGCAGAGACACATAACAGCACAATTAAACGTAGCCACCTATGGCGAACGAATAAAGAATGAAATTACAAATGGAATTGGGATCACAGATACCTTGAAGCAAATCTTAATAAGTGAAGATGGCGACATCCATCAGTTTGAAACAATTGCAGGAAATCTTATGTCTGATTCTATTGAAAGTGTACAGCTCGCTCCTAATGGTGTTGTTACAGATATTTATCCGGCTAATGAAAATGAGGCAGGTAAGATTGATTTGATCCATGATAAAGACCGCGGAAAAATTTCCTGTTACGCAAGAGACAACCATACAATCATTACGCAGGGCCCCTTCAAATTAAAACAGAGAGGATATGGAATTGCAGTCCGCAATCCCGTATACCTGAAAGATAAAAACGGACATGAGTATTTCTGGGGATTTACTATTGTTATCCTGCGTGTTCCGGATATTTTTTCAGATGCAATCAGTGCACTTTCAAATTTTGGATACGAATACAAAATTTCAAAAACAAACGCTCCATGGAGTGATACTTATAAAGTGGTTTATCAATCAGATGGGCAAATAAATCGTCCTGTTTCTTATACATTTACAATAGGAGATGAAAACTGGAAATTTGAAGTAACTCCTAAAAGTGGATGGAGAAATAACACATTACTGATAATCATCATCGGAATTTTTCTTACAATAAGCCTTCTCCTGTCAGTTCTTACCAGAGTATGGTTAGTAGCAAAAGAACATAAGAAAAACTTTCAGATACTGGCGCATACAGATTCTCTTACAAATATTTATAACCGCTATGGATTTGATGAATTTGCAGAAAAAATGATTCAAAAAAATCCAAAAGCACATTTTGTGGCTGCGCTCCTTGATATCGATGATTTCAAGTTTATTAATGATATCTATGGACATAATTACGGAGACAGAGCACTAAAGAGTCTTGCAGACAGCATGAAGACTTTTTTCCCATCCGATGCATTACTTGGAAGAAATGGTGGTGACGAATTCTGCATTCTTTTACCAAATTGTACCTTTGCAGAAGCAGATATACAGCTGCAGAAATTCACCAAACTTCCTAAATCATTCTCATACCATGGTAAGGAACATGCATTTTATATTTCTCTAGGATATGCAGAATATCCAACATTTGCATCCAATCGTTCACAACTCATGCGCTGCGCAGATGCCGCTCTTTATGAAATAAAGCTTCATGGAAAAAATGGATGTATGGTCTACAGAGAAGGACTTCGGTCAGGTGCCCGCAAACAACTTGGATTTGCATTCAAGGATATCGCGGAACATCTTCCAGGTGCATTCATCATATACAGAGCTGACAAAGAAGATGATGAACTATTTTTTGCAAATGATGAATTTCTTCATATGTCCGGATATAAAGATATAGATGAACTGTTCAAACTTACTGAGAAAAGTTTTCGCAACTTGATTCGTGAAGATGAACAGCAACAGATAGAATCAAGTATCTGGGAACAGATTGACAATGGCAATGAAAATGACTATATTCACTTTCATCTTCGAAAAGCTGACGGAACTTATTTTTCTGTTCTTGATCATGGAAGAATTACAGAGAGCCCGCAATACGGGAAAGTATTTTATGTATTGTTCATGGATTGGGAAGATATGCATATTCGTTACAATGATAAATTCGCAAGATAAAATATTGCAAAAACAGGGCGTATGATCTATTTTCATATAATGTTTATGTCGGCAAGCTCTATCAAAAGGAAATCGACTTTGTTGCTCAGAGAAGCAACGAGAAGTTTTATATTCAGATCAGCGACAACATTTCCGGGCAGTAAACATTTGAGAGAGAATGCTTTCCTCGGCTTCAGATTCGAGATGCTTATCCGAAAATGATTATTGCTAGAACCAAACATCCCCAATATAGCTATGAAGGAATCGTAATTTACGATATAGCGGGTGTATGTGCAGAAATATGTGAAACAGAAAACTCTTGACGAAATGCTGCAAGAATTGCCAGGAGCAGGCCAGTTCAGCATTGTTATGAATACCTGGTTCGAAAGACTGATGGCGGATCAATAGAAGTTGTGATAGAATGAAGAAAACGATTTGAAGTGCAAATCGTAAGTTATATGTGGAGGAGGATTATTATGAATACAGTTAGAATGATTTTATGTGGAAATGTTGAAGATAGCAGAATGAATCCAAGTGAAAAGGTAGGAGTAGTATCAGTGGTTTTTGTTTCTACAGAGGAGGAAAAAATTAAGAATAAACTTAAAAAATTGCAAGATAAAAATCCTGAAAAATTTTATATGGAATACGTTACTCCATTAGATGTTGACTTAACAAGTTTAGAACACTATCCATCGATTGAAATATCAAAAAATGATTTACAATAACAACTTTCAGTTTGTAAGGGACGAAAATGCCGGAGGGATAACTGCACCTCCGGCATTTCTTACGTCATATTCGCTTCCACAGACAGTCTGTTTTCCAGCATCGCATAATCCTCATCAAGTAGTCTATGCTTAGCTGTCCGCAACTCACTTCTGGCAATCTCAGTGTGTCCCTGCTTATGTATCGCATGAATCAGCCAATAATAAATATCTGCACTATGCGGAACAATCGCCAGTGCCTTTGCCGCATACCGATGGACGCAATGATAATCCTGATCCTGATGCAGCGTTTTCAAAAGCTCTGTCACTGCACCAATATAGCGATGCTGATAATGTACAGACTGTCTTATAATCCAATGCTCTGAACTGGCAGAACGAAGTAAATCTCCATTATAAAGGTCAACAGCCTTTTTCAGCAATTCCGCCTTTGTCTCTGTTGATGGAGCATTCAAAGCCATCCTCCATTTGCGCTCAAAAAGCTGAATATTCGTAAAAACATTCAATTTGGGATTGATCTGATAACCATGAGATGTCGATTCTATTAAGCGAAAACATCAGTTTGGAGGTTTACACAAACTTTGGGATACTCCCGATATAGCCGATTGGTTACTACAAGAATAAGCAAGGCGAAATATCTCCAGCATTCTCTTTTGAAATGATGGAGATATTTTTATTATGACGGAGATTGCAGATGAATTCAGACGAAGCATCCTACTGAAACTTCTTTTTTCTTCCTACTTTTACCAGAAATCATCTTGTGTCCTGTATAAATAGCCATAATCATGCAA
>NZ_JAJEPR010000041.1:0-26728 GCF_020686945.1 Fusicatenibacter faecihominis
TTTATGCCTTTTTTATTGGCTGAAATATTGAATTTTCAAGGTTCAACACACCGATACGGTGTGGGAAGTTTTAGTCATTAAAACAAAACAGGGAGCTGTCGGTAAATAACGTTTTTTAGAGCTGACAGCACCAAACAAAAATATCCTGACAGTTACAGAGCTTTCTGGCTCTGCAACTTGTTCAGGATATTTTTATTTTGATAAATACTTTCTGTTTTTGGCCGCAAAAAATCCTTGTTTGGATTTTTTCAGCCGCATTTTTTTCTAGGCAGTTTTTCCTTCAAATTTTCTCAGTTTTTCGTATAAAAAACGATGATATTTATTTATATTTCTTCCAATAGCATACAGCATGAATTCTTTATATACCTTATCTGCCGAACGGTAATTAAAACGCCGGAAGTTCTCATTTTCCTTTATATCTCCAAAATGTCCTTCCGTCTGAATGGAACGTGTCTGGCGTTTCAGGATCCCGCGTTCACTCTGGATATTGGCATGCGATCTTTCTTTCAGTTCCTCCCATTGTTCATTGATCTTCATGACTTTGTTCTTTTCGGCATCTTTCTCCGCATCATACTTATACAGACAGCGCGCTTTATGTTCACATCCGCTGCAGTCTGCACAACCATATACCTCAAAGGTCTGTGTATATCCATCCTGCTCTTTGCTCTCTGTCCTGAGATGCCGCAGTTCACGTCCGTCATGGCAGATATAGAACTGTTCATCTTCAAAGATCCCTGTCCTCATGTTGTAATATTTACTGATATCTTCTGAATAAGCGCGTGTTTTTCGCTTTTCATGATCCTGCAGTTTTATATAACTGGATATTTCATTCCGTTTTAAATAAAGCAGATTTTTTTCACTACAGTACCCGCTGTCCGCAGTTACTTCTTCCAGAATACTCCCGAAAGCATTCTTATGTTTTTCAAGGACCGGGATCAGGGTATTATAATCGGTGCGGTCGCTGCTTACATATCCATGTACGATATAATAATTCTCTACCGCGATCTGAACATTATATGCTGGCTTTAACTGTCCGTTCAGCATGTGATCTTCTTTCATACGCATAAAAGTCGCTTCCAGATCTGTTTTGGAATAACTGTTTCTGTTTTTTCCCATGATCTCAAAGCATTCTTTATATTCCATCAGTCGTTTTCCGCATTGTTCCAGTTCCTCATGCAGCTGTTGAAGTGCAGGTTTTCTTTTTCCTTTTCCGTAAACGAATTCGATTCCCTCGTTGTCTGCGATCATCGTGAGATTGTTCTGGAGTTTCCGTATTTCAAGCGGTGAACAGTTATCGATCTCTATAATACGGTTATTTGAAAGCTTTTTATGTTTTACAAGCTTTCGTTTTCTGTTCTTTTCGATCACTTCCCGGACTTTATCCATCCCTTCGATCACAAACATCTGTGCATTTCCCAGCTCGTACTTTGTTCCATAATCATTCTCCTGCAAAAAAGAATTATATTTTTCAAAAAGCTGGTCGATAGAGTCCAGAAGTCCTGCCAGATGATAATTGATGCTTCCACGCCATACAAAAGTATAACGGTTCGCATTTGCCTCTATCTTTGTACCGTCAATAAAAAGTTCTTTTAATGTGACCAGCCCTTCTTTCTGCAGCCGCCGCATAAACTGGTAATTCAGGTCATCCAGGACATCAGATGTCAGCTTCCTGTTTTTAAAGTCATAAAAAGCATCACGTTTCGGTTTTTGTCCGCGCGTCAGCCAGATAAAAGCATGGTCTCTTTCACACAGATCAACAATACAGTCAACAGAACGTATTCCCCGCATATTTGCATAGGTAACTACAGCATACATCATAATTGGGTTGTACCCGGTTCTTCCCTTATCTGAACAATTGGCTAACAAGCCAGAAAAATCTAATTCCTCCATCACTTTTTTCAGGGTATAGACTGGATCGTCGTCAGGTAAACTCAATTCGAAGAAACTAAAGTTAATTTTCTGTTGCCCAAACTCAAAAAATCGTTATAATAATCCTGTTTTTGACAGTTATTAGAAGAAAAAATCGCTATATCCCTTGGCTTAACAGTGATAAGGAAGTAATTCTTATTTTTACTGTTGGCTGACAGATTCGGGTGTGCAGGGCAACCGTAAGGCTGCAAAAGCTGTCTGTTTCCAACAGAAACAGACAGCTTTTAATTTGCGTTGAAAGCATCTCGCTGTTTTCTCTCGAGCGGGGCGGTCTTCCCACGGACCGCCCCGCGAAGCCGTTACGGCTCGATGATGTTGAAGGGGTTGGCTCCGGTGATCGGGAACTGGTTCATATTCTCCATCATCAGCGTCAGCAGCTCTGCGCTGCCCTCGACCTTGACGGCCTGTGTAACCGTTTCCTGATTGTTGGTCAGGATCGCAAACAGCGCATTCTTCGGGCAGGTAATAGACACGTCCGCATCATCAGACAATGTATCCGCATAAACCAGCAGCATACCATTCTTCACGCGGAGCATGTGCTGTTCGCCCACGTCAGGCAGGATCACGTTCATGGTGAAGTCGCGGTCAGCCAGCGCCTGCTTGTCCATGACAATGGCCATATAGTCAAACAGCATGGGCGCGGAGAGGGCCTTGACCATGTCGCCGGTAGATTTGGTGGAAGCGGTGAAATTGGCGTTTCCATGGCGCAGCTCCTGCGCGGCGGTCAGATATTCGTTGCGCCACGGACCGGACTCCGCCTGATACCCCAGCTGCTCCAGTGCATCGGCGCACAGAAGCCGTGCATCGGTGTTCGTCGGGTCGGCAAAGACGATGGTGTTTGTGACCTCGGCGACCCACTGATATTCACCCTTGTCAAAATCCGCCTTTGCCATTTGCAGGACCTTGTCAACATCCCCCAGGTACTCCACCCATTTTTTTGCGCTGTCGCTTGGCATGAGGGGGTTCAGGTTGACAGGGTTGCTGTCATACCATCCCATGAACTTCTGGTAGACCGCCTTGGCGTTGTGGGCGACCGTCCCGTAGTACTGGCGGGTGTACCAGATTTTATTGAGCGCCTCCGGCAGCTCGATCATGTTGGAGATCTCGTCGCTGGTGTAGCCCTGATTGATATAGGTCAGAGTCTGGTCGTTGATGAACTTATACACGGCAGCCGTGTTGACCATGTAGTCGTTCACCACGTTGTTTCCCCAGTGCGGCCAGTTGTGGGACTGGAAGGTTACCTCCGCGTCCTTGCCGTAAAGGGAAATGGCCTCGGTGATATAGTTTGCCCATGCCGCGCCGTCGCGCACCTCCGCGCCGCGCAGCGTGTAGAGATTGTGGAGCGTGCCGGTGCAGTTTTCCGCCATCCAAAGCGCCTTGTACTGGGGCAGCCACGTGTTCATTTCGGCGGGCGCTTCCGTACCCGGCGTGAGCTGGAACTCCAGCTCCACACCGTCGATCGTCAGCTTTTCGCCGGACTGCATGATTTCATAGCTGGGCGTCATGAACGAGACCGTTCCGGTGGACTGTCCCATGCCGATGCCCTGCGCCAGCTTGCCGGTCACGCCGGGGGTCAGAAGGATGCCATACTGATAATTGCTGCGGCGGCCCATACCCTTACCGGCGTAGACATTTTCCTTCACGGAGTGCTCCGTGAAGCCCACAGGCGTGATCACGGGGATCTTGCCGCTGGCGAGCTGATCTTCAATAGAAAGTGTCTCGTCTGCCTTATCCTCTTTCGCCATCACGCCAGCGATGCCGCCAAAATGGTCGGCGTGAGAATGAGAGATGATGACGGCCTTGACCGGGAATTTACCAAGATTCTTTTCGATCAGCTGCATGGCAGCCTGGCTGCACTCCACACTCATCAGCGTGTCAAAGACGATCCAGCCCGTATCGCCCTTGATAACGGTGAGGTTTGCCATGTCATAGCCGCGGACCTGATAGATGCCATCCGTCACTTCAAAAAGACCATAGGCATGGTTGTTCTTCGTGTTCTCCCAGAGGCTGGGATTTACGCTGTCAGGCGCTTTTTCATAATCGTCCAGGAACGCATAGGCTTCCTGACTCCAGAGAATCGTCCCATCCTCGTCCTTTAGTTCCAGTGTTTCCGGCGCGTCGATCAGTCCACGGGTGGCGAATTCATATTCCTGCTTATCATCGAAGTCAAGTTCATCGTAGATGGCGGCATTTGCCTTTGCCGTAAAGTTTGTGGCGGGCTTGACATCGGCGGTCAGACCCAGGTCTGCCTTTTCCGCGCCCAGCTCTTTGCGCCCATCCTGCGCACAGCCGACGCAGGACAGCAATAGTACCGATGTAAGAAGCATTGCTGCAATACGTTTCATAGCCTCTCCTTATTGTTCGCGGATAACAGGTGGCTGCCAGCTATCCAGTGCTGTCATATCCGGTACATAGATCCGCATGAACAGATGAAATTCCCCGTCGGAAACAGGCAGCCAGTTAGAGGTGTCTTCCTGTGCATCCTTGGACAGGATAATATCCAATGTGCCGTCCGCATTCAGCTTGAAGTCGGAGCGGTCGTTGATGCAGTAGCGGTCGATGGAATTGTCAATGAGGAAATCATCCTCTCCGTAGGCGGTCACGGACCAGAAGCCGCCCTCCAGCGTGGGAGGAAGGGTTTCAAAGTGGAGCGTATACTTCTTTTCTCCGGTCAGCGCTGCGCCGGTCTCATCCACCGCTGTCTTGGGATAGATTGCCACGTCCACGGTGTTGGCGCCAAGCCCCACCAGCGCTACCATCGCGCGGTAGGTATACTCCGTGCCGAAGTCGCCGATGGGCTTGCCGTAATAGATCCACTGACCGAGTTTTTGCGCATACTTCGCGCCGTCGGCGGCAAGCGTGGCGCGAAGCCCCTGAAGCATCTGCGTCCAGCGCTCGGCAGCTCCTTCGCCCAGGAGAGCGGCGTCGAAGGTCTTACCCGCGCCCACGTTGATGGCGGAGAGTTTCTTCAGCAGTTCCTTATCCGCATCGGCGGGCGGGTTGACCTGCATCAGAGCGTTAGCCGTATTGAAAAACTCTGCTGGCGTCATGGAAAGCACCTTGTTCACGGGAACAAAGTCATTTTCCTCTTTATAAGCTCCCTGCGGTGCGGCATACTCGCCTCCCTGTACATAAGCCGAAAGCGGCAGGAGCTGCATCTGCTCCTGAATAGCATAGACATTGGGCAGGTCCTCGTTCCCAGACAGCACCGTGCGGGTGATCGACCACATCGTTGCGGTGGGCACGTCCACGCGCGTCACACCGTCGGGCAGCTCGCCCTCCCAGCCGGGAAGCGCAATGGCATAAGCACCCGCCTTGTCCAGCACGGCGGCGGTGTTCGTCCACGCATCCAGAAGCTGCACATTGCAGAAGCGATCCGTTTCCGGCAGGACGTAGACCATAGGCTCTGTGCTGATGTCAAGCCATGCCTGCGAATAGACGGTATCGACGTTCGGCGTCACGACGGTGCGGAAAGAGGCGTCCGCCAGCTTTTTTGCATGGTTGAACTGATTGATGGGCGCACGGCCAGTCATGGTCCCGTCCGTATTGGTCGATAATGTTTTGGTTGCGTCGGTTAGCACCAGCGGGAACGCATAGATGTATGCCTCACTGACCGTTTCCCACACGGTTTCAGTATCCGGTGTATCCGGCTGCGTTTTTTCGGCAGAGCAGGCGGAAAGAAACCCGCAGGAAAGCAGCGTAAGCAGCGATAGTAGAATTGCAAGTATCTTTTTCATGTTGTCCTCCTATGATTCTCTTCTGTTTTTGGTCATCTCCTCGGAAGGGTTTGTGCGTATGGATTGACTATAAAGTCGTTTGTGATTTTCTCTTTATGGTAAACTATCGATTATTCCGCCCCTTTCTTTCCGCAAGCCTTGAAAGCTCCTTTTTGACCGCTTCGATTTGTGGGTCAAACAGCGCTCGCTCGGCAAAGATCATATAATTGTTGATGGCGAGGATCGACAGATGAACGAACGGCGCAACCTCTTCGTCGGTGCAGCCGAGGATCTCCGCAATCTTGCCCGTGTAATAAGGGTATCTTGCCGCAAGCCGCACAAGGGAAGGCTTTACCTTTTCTCCGTATTCGCGCGACACACATACGCTGACCAGAAAGCGCATGGTAGGCGACATTTTATCCGCCAGCTCACCGAGATGATCCATCATGCTTTTGATGTCACTAATATCTTCAAGCACGATGGCAAACGCGGCTTTTTCAATTCGACTGATCGCTTCCTCGGCGCAGGCAAGAACGATTTCCTCTTTGGCGGAGAAGTAATAGTAGATGCCGCCGTTTTGCAACTTTGCCGCCTTACAGAGGTCCTTTGTCGTGGCAACGGTCAGCCCCTTTTCGACAAAGCAGTCAAGGCAGACGCCTACAAGCTCCTGTCTCTTTTCGGCTTTCTTTTCTTCCCTCAAAACACAATCCCCCCATTTCTGTGCATTATCCAGTGTTTCTTATAATAGTATATCAGACTCCACAGAATAAATCAAGTGATTGCTTGAATAAGAGTTATAGATTTTTAGGATCACAATGCCTGATCAAACATCACAATAGCCTTTTTCAGCAGCCGCACCTCCGGCAAGCTCTGGATGTACCGAATCGCCGTCCTTGCAAAGATATTGGACTTTATCGTGTCCCACTCCGCCAGCCAGACGATCTCCGCTGTGCCGGTTGCAAAGTCAAATCTGATCTCTCCCCATTCGCCGTCGTTGTCTGCCTGATATAGGTAGACAGCGGCGGCTATTTTTTGTTCCTTTTGCGGCATTCGGTCTGCTTCAGCGTCACGGTATGGACAAGCCTGCTTTCAAGCAGCTTCATGCGCAGCTTGTCAAGCGTCCGCCGGTAGAATCGTTCCGCGCCACTGGCGGTTGTACCCTCGAAATCCACCGCCAAGTCCTCAAAGGTAGACTGCGTGGACAAAGGGCTGACGCGTCCACATGTCATGCAGAGGCTTTCGCCGCCGACAGTTGCTCTGATCTGCTGGTTTTCCTTCTTGACATGAACAATGCTCCCTTCGTGATTGACAGTGTTTTTATTTCACTGTCTCTCATAAAGGGAGCATATCATTCTTTCTCTGCTTTTAAAATTTTAACTTCAGCACGCAGCTTTTCTAATTCACTCATCTCATCGGGACGTTTTCGTTTGCCACGGTTATCTCTTAAAGCTTCCACTCCACTAGCTTCATATTTGACTATATAATTGCGAGCCTGTTGATAGGACACCTGGTATTGTTCTGCTGTTTGGGCATAATTACGATCATGTGCGATACAATACTGTACTATTTCAACCCGTTCTTCAAAAGTGGTTTTTCGTCCTTTGGTCATGACAATGCTTCCTCCTGTTCCAGAAGATTTTAATTCTTCATGACCATTATACTTCTTTATCCAAGTTTGTAACTTACCTTTCGAACGGATCCCGTATTTTTTGCAAATATCATTTTGAGAACCATAGCCTGCTAAATAATCTAAGACTGCTTGTTGTTTCAATTCTTTGGAATATTTTTTATTCCCTTTCAATGTGAATGCATTTGCTCCCATAGATTCATAGTTTCGAATCCATTGTTGGACAGATGCGAGACTTACAGCAAACATATCGGCAATTCGCCGTTGGCTTTCTTTTCCATCCAGATATAGATTTACAGCACATATCTTATCCTCAACAGATACTTTTCTTTTAGACATAAAATATGCTCCTTCCTAAGTGACAAGTTTTTATTATTTCACTTGTCTACCTAGAAGGGAGCATATCAGAGTTGAGTTCCAGAACGAATCTGATACTTTTTTAATATTTCTGGGAATGTAAACTCATGAGACAAGTAATCTCTAACAGCTGCCTCTTTAGTTTCTTTTGAATAACGAGTAGTTTTAGAACCGGTTTTCAAACCGCTCCATCCAAAGGTTTCATAAAGTCGTTTCCAATCTTTTAAAGAACCTTGATTAATATCATAACGTTTACATATTTCTCTGAACCCATATGTTCCATCAATGTATTCAGAAACTATTTTGACTTTTTCTTCATAAGTAAATTTATGTTTGAATGCCATAAAGAAAGCTCCCTTCTAAATAAACAAGATTTTATTATTTCTCTTGTCTACTTAGAAGGGAGCATATCAATCATTGATGCGACAGCCCCGACTATAAGGAGATTTCCTTAACCTTCAATGGCAATATAACCATCTTTTTCTATTTTCTCAGGTGCTTTCTTTGGCACGGACAGTTTCAGAATACCATCTTCATATTTTGCATGAATGTCTTCTTCGCTTACTGCATCGCCTACATAAAAGCTTCGGCACATGCTGCCCGCATAGCGTTCACGCCTGATATAATTACCTTCTTTATCTTTTTCATCTTTATCCAGTCCCTTTGCAGTAGAAAGTACCAGATAACCATCTTTCAGCTGTACCTGAATCTCGTCTTTCTTAAATCCCGGAAGATCGACATCCAGTTCATAGCTACCGTCTGTTTCACGGATATCCGTTTTCATCATGTTCTGCGCATGTTTACCATAAAGCGGATTCTTCTTGCCCCAAAACTCATCGTTAAACGGGAAATTCATCCAATCATCATCAAATAAGTTTTCTCCAAAAATACTAGGCATTAACATAAGTCATCTCTCCTTTTCATGACAAACAAATCTATATTCAAGTCTTTCGACTGTTACTTACAATTATATTTAAAGGGTACTGCCCGAAATCTTCGGGCAACACCACGAGCTTTTTATCAATCAGATGTTATCATTATCATTCAATGGTTATATATTTCGGATCATTGGAAACTGGTTTTGCTTCTTTCTTCGGAACAAACAGTTTCAGGATACCATGTTTGTATTCACCTTTAATGTCTTCCTGAGTCACTTCTTCGCCTACATAAAAGCTTCGCTCGCAGGCTCCTGCGTAACGTTCACGTCTGATGTAGTGTCCCTTCTTATCTTCATCGTCTTCATCCAGACCTTTTGCTGCACTGACAGTTAAGTAACCATCTTTCAATGCAACTTTGACTTCATCTTTCTTGAAGCCAGGAACATCAACAATCAGTTCATAACCTTCCGGTTTTTCCTTAATATCTGTCTTCAGGAGATTCTGTGCTCTTCTTCCGTACAGCTTCTTTTCCGCTTTCTTCTCATCTTTGTCATCATAATAGAATGGTGTAAAGAAATCATCAAATAAGTTTTCTCCAAAAATACTAGGCATTAACATAAGTCATATCTCCTTTCAAAAGCTCCCTAGATCTTCACGATCCAGTCTGCTGTATTATCATTTCTAGTTCTTCGAACATCTGGAATACCTTTTCTTTTATCTCTCTTCCTTTGTTCTATCTGTAATATAACACGCATTATTAGCACTGTCAAGAGGTGAGTGCTAATTTTTTTGTGAAGATTTTGTGAATGATTTTGTGAAACTTGTGAATGTGTTTTGTGAACGCTATAAGCCATGCAAAATGGTGAAAAAAGACGCCCTGCAAGTTTACTGTTAATGCATCAGCCTTTTAAAATTAGCCAACTACTTTTCCAAAAGTTTTTAAGGTGGAGCCGGAAGTGACTTGGATAGGAGCATATTTTTTATTTAGAGAAATAAGTTGGATACCGCAATCAGATTGATGATATTTCTTTACATAAGCATCACCATCGAGGAAAAAGACACCGATTTCTCCTTCTTCAAGAGTTTCTTGTTTATGAATCCAGATGATCTGTCCATCCAGATAGAGAGGCTCCATACTGTCACCACATATGATGTTGTTCCGAAAGAAGAAATTGCTGAATTTGAAGAGCTTATGCGCAAAACCATAGCTGACATTGTATCAGAAGCCAGTAGCGTTGTCTTTTGGGTGTATGTGCAGAAATATGTGAAGCACAAAACCCTAAACGAAATGCTGCAAGAATTGCCAGACGTAGGTCAATTCATCCTAGCTATGGATACCTGGTTTGAAAAACTGATGGAGAAATAATCTAGGAAAATAGTTTAAAGTTTACATGTTATGATCATGTATGAAGTTGGAACAAAATAAAAGATTGTGCTATACTATTGTTCAAGAAAAAAACTCATTGACATATTTCAATCTATTTAGGAGGATAAACGATCATGTGTACAGCAGCAACTTATAAAACAAAAGATTTTTACTTTGGACGAACCCTCGATTATGAATTCTCTTATGGTGATCAGATAGTAATTACACCACGTAATTATGCGTTTAATTTTCGCCATGTTGGCGATATGAAAAATCATTATGCAATTATTGGAATGGCTCATGTTGCAGAGGATTATCCTTTGTATTATGATGCTATGAATGAAAAAGGAGTGGCAATGGCAGGACTGAATTTTGTCGGAAATGCTGTTTATGCCGCGATTAAGCCAGATGTGGAAAATATTGCACAGTTTGAATTTATTCCGTGGATTTTAAGTCAGTGTTCTTCTTTAGTTGAAGTTCGCGAGCTTCTTGAACGAATTAATATTGTTAATACTCCTTTCAGCGAGCAATTGCCATTAGCACAATTACACTGGATCATTTCTGATGAGAATGAGTCAATTACGGTAGAATCTATGTCAGATGGTTTGCATATTTATGATAATCCAGTAGGAGTGCTTACGAATAATCCGCCATTTCCACAGCAGATGTTTCAACTAAATAATTATATGTATTTATCTCCTAAACAGCCCAGAAATACTTTCTGCGAAAATTTGGCTCTTGATGCATATAGTAGAGGTATGGGAGGATTAGGTCTTCCGGGAGATCTCTCATCTTCATCACGCTTTGTACGCGTAGCTTTTACAAAGGTAAATGCAATTTCAGGTGAATCAGAGGAAGAAAGCGTTAGCCAATTCTTTCACATTCTCGGATCTGTGGATCAGCAACGAGGATGTTGCGAAGTAGCGGATGGAAAATATGAAATCACATTGTATACGTCGTGTTGTAATGTTACAAAAGGTATTTATTATTACAATACTTATGAAAACCATCAGATCAGTGCAGTAGATATGCATGTAGAAAATCTGGATAGTGATAAAATGATTTGTTATCCAGTAATTCAAGGAGAACGAATCAACTATCAAAATAAATAATGTTTTGAAATCAGGGATGAGGTAGAAAGGAAAGTTCCATGACAAAAGATGAAGTAAAAAAACTCAGGATGAACAGTCCGGAATCACTACAGTTTTTAAATAATGCTACAAAATTTTATAATTTAATGATGATGTATCGTTGTGCTATTCGGGAGATACAAACTAAACTTGAGGTTTTGGATGATGAATTTTCAGTTGAGAACAATCGAAATCCTATTTCTTTTATAAAAACAAGAATTAAGAAGCCCAATAGTATTTACAATAAACTGCAGAAGATGGGATATGAATTTACAACAGAAAATATACAGACATATCTCAATGATGTAGCAGGCGTTCGAATAGTTTGTGCGTTTATTGACGATATTTATATGATATCAGATTTGATTACCCAACAGGATGATATTAAAGTTATTGAAATAAAAGATTATATAAAAAATCCAAAATCGAATGGTTATCGAAGCTATCATATGATTGTTGAAATACCAGTATTTTTTGCTAAGGGTAAAACACCTATGCGTGTAGAATTACAGATTCGAACCAATGGTATGGATTTCTGGGCAACATTGGAACATCAACTTCGCTATAAAAAAGGAATTGAAGAAATGCCTGGCTATGATGAGATAAGTGAAGAATTACTTCATTCTGCAAGAGCTATCATTGAAGCAGATAATGAAATGCAGAGAATAAAAGACAAAATTGGTATGTTCCATGAAATTTAGGGAGAAAACTGAGCAAGTAGGAAGGTGGAATATATATGAAACAAGATACTTTAGAGGGCAAAGCAAAAACAAAAAATGGGGTAAAACGGCTGTGTTTTTCCATAATCTGCATTCTTTTGGAAGTGATTTTTATTATTACTATCGTAACACGCTTGAATGAATATGCAGAAATCATAAATTTATTTACAAGGCTTTTGAGTGGGATCTTGGTTTTGGGATTGTACGCATCAAATAAGACATCCTCTATGAAAATGCCTTGGGTCATCCTAATTCTAATTTTCCCAATTATGGGTGTAGGCCTGTATTTGTTGATTGGTTTGAATGGTGGCACACATAAAATGCGTGAGCGATATGCAGAAATTGATGGCAAATTGTTACCAATGCTTCCGGACGGTCAGGAGTGTTTGAGCAGAATAAAAGAAACAATTCCGAAAGCAGGAAATATAGCAAGTTACATACAAAGAAATTCGCAGTATCCAATCTATCAGAATACGGATATTGTGTATTTTGATGAAGCAGTGAAAGGATTAGAGGCACAGCTTAAGGATTTGGAGAAAGCACAGAAGTTTATCTTTATGGAATATCATGCGATAGAAGACGCTGAAGCATGGCATAAGATTCAAGATGTTCTGGAAGAGCGAGTAAAAGCAGGTGTGGAAGTTAGAGTATTCTACGATGATATGGGTTCTATAGGCTTTATTAACACAGATTTTGTGAAAAAGATGGAGGCAATAGGAATTCATTGCCGTGTATTCAATCCGTTTATGCCAGGTTTAAATCTGTTTTTGAACAATCGTGATCATAGAAAAATAACAGTTATTGATGGAAAAGTCGGATTTACAGGTGGATATAATCTAGCAAACGAATATTTTAATTACACACACCCGTATGGACAGTGGAAAGATACAGGTATTCGTTTAGAAGGAGATGCTGTTCAGTCGCTTACGGTGACATTTTTGGAAATGTGGAATGCAGTAAGTGATAAGGTTGCTAATGATTCTGATTTTAGTAAATACCTTTTCCACTATGATTATGCGGCACAGCAAACTGGGTTTGTTCAACCTTATGCAGATAGCCCTATGGATAATGAGCAAGTAGGAGAAGAAGTTTATATCAGTATGATAAATAAAGCTGAAAAATATTGTTGGTTTATGACTCCATATCTAATCATAACAGATGAAATGACGCATGCGTTATGTCTGGCTGCTAAGCGAGGGGTAGACGTAAGAATTATCACACCTGGTATCCCTGATAAAAAATTCATTTATAATATAACTCGTTCTTTTTATCATGGATTAGTTAAACATGGTGTTCGTGTTTATGAGTGGACTCCTGGTTTCTGTCATGCAAAAATGAGTGTGGCAGATGACTGTATGGCAACTTGTGGAACAATTAATCTGGATTATCGAAGTTTATATCACCATTTTGAAAACGGCTGTTTTATGGCAGATTGTCAGGCAGTTGTGGAAATAAAAAATGATCTGATAAGAACGATGGGAGAATGTCGTGATGTGACAGACCAATATCAAACCGGACGAAGTGCATATTTGCGACTGGGACAATTATTTATGAGATTATTTGCTGGATTGCTATAAGAATCTGATGAAACGACCTTTCAAAAAACAGTTGATTTAGAAGTTAACTGTTTTTGAAAGGCCGTTTTTGCTATATCTAACAGTCTGTTGTACAAAGAAGATTTTGCATGGATAGTGATTAATACAACGGAGTAAGAAAAGCTCCTTCATATATTAGAATAAAAATATGACTGTTTCTTTAAAAAGAAGCCGGTCATATTTTTTTATGAAAAATAAATTTTGTTGAGGTTAAATTGAGATTGCCTTTGTATTGTATAAGTATGAAATAAAAAGGAAGCAGGTGATGTACAATGAAAAAGCATAAAATATGTAAAATCCTTCTTGTTATACTGGCATTTTTTTTATGTGTGGCTTTTTATGAATTGCTCGGAATCTGCGTTGCATATAAAAAGCAGCCGGAAGTGTCCAATACAACCAAAAAAGAAACAAAAAATGGGTCATGGAACGAATGCAGTGAAAATACAGAACGGGCAGTAATCATAGAAAAGAATCCAGAAGCGCTTTTACAAAGAGTGCGTTTGATCAAGAATGCAAAAAAGGAAATTATTCTTTCTACTTTTGCATTTCAATCCGATGAAAGTGGAAAATTGATTTTAGGAGCACTGCATGATGCGGCAGACAGAGGTGTACATATTCGTCTGTTAGTAGATGGAATGGAGAGCTGGATTGATATGGAAGGAAATCCGTATTTCTATGGATTATCTTCCCATGAGAATGTTGAAATTAAACTGTATAATAAGGCCAATCCGTTGAAACCATGGAAGATGATGGGTAGAATGCATGATAAATATTTGATTGCAGATGGAAAGAGATATATTCTTGGGGGAAGAAATACATACAATTATTTCCTGGGTGATTTTCCGGGACATAAGAACTATGACAGAGACGTGTTAGTGGTTTGCGATGAACCTGAGAAAGAAAATTCAGTTAACCAGTTGTTAGAGTATTTTGAAACGATATGGGAACAAGAAGACAGTGGTTATTTTCATGACAATAAAAAACTGGCAAATAGAAAATCTGTAAAGAACGCAGTTTTAGAGCTGCAGAACGGCTATCAGAAATATTTTGAAGAGAATAAGGAAAGAATCTGCGATACCGATTACACGGACGAAACTTTTGAGACAGAAAAGATTGCATTAGTGTCAAATCCTATTCACACAGGTTCCAAAGAACCAGTAGTGTGGTATCAGTTGGGAGAATTGATGAAAAATGCAAAAAATCGTGTGAAGATCCACACGCCATATATTATCTGTAATGATATGATGTATAATACATGGGAGGAGA
Source organism: Fusicatenibacter faecihominis (assembly GCF_020686945.1). Classification (NCBI taxonomy): domain Bacteria; kingdom Bacillati; phylum Bacillota; class Clostridia; order Lachnospirales; family Lachnospiraceae; genus Fusicatenibacter; species Fusicatenibacter faecihominis. Next base: position 14,584 of record NZ_JAJEPR010000041.1, read on the forward strand.
TTGCAGAGAACGTTTCAGATTTTTCTATCATGACAAATTCAGTTGCGAATAATGGGAATCCATTTGGGGCTGCCGATTATGCGAAAAACAGAAATAGAATCTTAAGTACAGGAATTAATATCTGGGAATATGAAGGCGGTTATTCATACCACGGAAAAAGTATTCTGATTGACGATGATCTGTCTGTAATCGGTTCCTTTAATATGGACATGAGAAGTGCATATCTGGATACGGAACTGATGCTTGTAATTCGCAGTAAAGATATTAATAAACAGTTGGAAGAGGGCATGATGGAATATGAAAGAGTGTCCCGCCAGGTATTGGAAGATGGAACCTATCGTGATCCATATCATGTAGAGCCAATCGAATTAACAAAGAAACGTCAGAGAAAAATATTTTTGGTACAGCATCTGCTGGGATGGGCAAGGTATCTGTTTTAATAAGGAGGAAGGAAAACGTGTTTCAAATATTGATTGTAGAAGATGATAAAGAATTAAGCCAGCTATTCCAAAAAGTGCTTGAGAAGAATGGATATCAAGTCAAAAGTGCATCGGATGGAGCACAGGCATTAGAAGTATTGGATAAGGAATATATTGATCTGATCATTTCTGATATTATGATGCCGGTTATGGATGGTTATGAACTGGTGTCGGAACTCCGTTCAGCAGGATATCAGATACCGGTACTTATGATCACTGCGAAAGGTTCCTTTGATGATATGCGCCAGGGATTTCTTTCGGGAAGTGACGATTATATGGTAAAACCGGTAAATGTGAATGAAATGGTTTTAAGAGTCGGAGCACTGCTTCGCCGTGCACAGATACTGAATGAACACAAAATTGTGATCGGTTCAACAGAGTTTGATTATGATGCAATGACGGTTACAACTGATAAGGAAAGTCTTGTTTTGCCTAAAAAAGAATTCCTGCTTTTATATAAGCTTGCAGCTTCGCCAGGCAGAACATTTACAAAACAACAGTTGATGGATGAAGTATGGGGATACGAGACGGAGGCAGACCCACATACGATAGAGGTACATATAGGAAGAATCAGAGAGCGTTTTAAAGATAACCCGGATTTTGAAATCGTAACAATGCGTGGAATTGGATACAAGGTGGTGAAAAAATAATGGAACAAAAGAAAAAAAAAGGATTGCGGATCCGATCCTGTCTGACTGGTGCAATCTGGCTGGCACTTGTATTTTCAACAGTCATATCTGCTTTATTATTTGCTTTTTTGAATCATTTTTTTAATCTGCCGGGCGGCATACCTGTGCTTGGCTGGCTTTTGATTTTCAATACATTGATTGCAGGACTGATCACTTCCTTTATCAATGCAAAGTTACTGGAACCAATTACCAGACTTAGTAAAGCAATGAAGGAAGTTTCTCAGGGAGATTTTGAACAGCATTTGGAAACGAACAGCCGTATAGCAGAAGTTGGAGAATCTTATCAAAGTTTTAACGTTATGACAAAAGAACTTCGTGCAACAGAGGTGCTGCAGATGGATTTTGTATCTAATGTTTCTCATGAGTTTAAGACCCCGATTAATGCCATTGAAGGATATACAATGCTGCTTCAGGGAGAAGAACTGTCTCCGGATCAAGAGGAATATGTAGAAAAAATCTTATTTAACACCCAAAGACTTTCCGGATTGGTTGGTAATATTTTGCTGTTATCCAAGTTAGAGAATCAGAATATACCAATGAAAAAAACAGAATATCGTCTGGATGAACAGATCCGCCAGGCATTTCTTTCATTGGAAACAAAATGGACAGAAAAAGAAATTGGTTTTCAGGTAGAATTGGAGGAAGTTAAATATACTGGGAATGAAGGACTTTTTATGCATATCTGGATAAATCTTTTGGATAATGCGATTAAGTTCAGCCCTTCAAAGGGGACAATTACGATGTTTCTGAAACAAGAACAGGATTCTGTTAAGTTCATTCTGGAAGATGAAGGACCAGGAATAGAGGATGATGTAAAATCCAGAATATTTGACAAGTTCTATCAGGTAGATGGATCTCATAAAGCAGAAGGAAATGGCCTAGGTCTTGCACTTGTAAAACGGATTGTAGATAGTGCCGGAGGAACAATCAAAGCAGAAAACCGTGAATATGGTGGATGCAGATTTGTTATAGAGCTGCCAAAGCAGAAAGATGAGATTATATAGTTTTAAGATAAATTAGAAGATGGGAGGATTTATATGACATTTTATCAGGAGTTGCAGTTAAATCAGGCAGGTTCTAAAAACCTGTTGAAAAAGAGTGAAACACTAAAAGAAAAATTATATCATATGTGGGTATATCTGGTGAAGATAGCTGTTACAATGGCATTTTGTTTTTTCTTTGTTAGTATTTTCAGCATCCTATTTGGAAATGAGAACAGCATTGTAGGTGTAGTAGTCTTATTATGTCTCATGGTGTTTAGAAATGCGGATCTGGGGATCCACACCGGACAATCTACGATGCTTTTGGCTTTGTTCTTTGTAATTATGACTGTATGTCCGCATTTAGCAAATCAGTTTTCACCGGTATTGGGAATGCTGTTAAATATTGCGGCACTGGCTGTGTTGATTCTGTTCGGATGCCATAATCCATTCATGTTTAATCAATCTACATTGGTTCTTGGGTATCTGCTGCTATATGGTTATGATGTTACGGGAAAAAGCTATCAGATGCGATTAGTCGGAATGGCTTTAGGTGCAGCACTTACCTGCTTCGTATTTTATCGAAATCATAAAAACAGAACTTATAAAAGAAATCTGAAAGATCTGATACAAGAATTTGATATCACTTCTTCCAGAACAAAATGGCAGATATGTCAGATTTTATGCGTACCGATTGTCCTTTGCATTGCAGAACTTTGTAATATGCCACGTGCAATGTGGGCTGGTATTGCGGCCATGTCCACGATTTTGCCGTTTATGGAAGATATGCGCTACAGAGTCCGTAAAAGGATTGTCGGAAATATTGCAGGTGTTATATGTTTTACAGTATTATATTTTCTGCTTCCTTCGTCAATCTATGCATATATAGGAATTCTTGGTGGAATCGGTGTAGGATTTTCAGCACAATATGGCTGGCAGGCAGTATTTAACACATTTGGTGCTTTAGCCATTGCTGCAGAGACTTATGGACTACAAGGAGCGGTTAGTCTTAGAGTGATTCAAAATGTTTTTGGTGTTGTGTTTGCATTAGCATTTTGTGTTATATTTTATTGGTTTATGTCTAAAAAAAAGGAAAGTGAGGTGACCGTACATGCAGAGTGAAGTGAATCAGGAAGAAAATTTGAATAGAATTATTACGGTTCCTAATCTTCTTTCTTTTTTTCGGCTTTGTCTGATTCCGGTAATTATATGGAGTTATTGCGTAAAGAAAAATCCTCTGTTAGCTGGTGAAATCTTATTGCTGTCTGGTCTTACGGATCTTGCAGATGGATATATCGCAAGAAGATTCCATAGGATTAGTAATTTAGGAAAAATATTTAATTAAATATTGCAATGAAAAGATCATTTACCGTAAACAAGCAGTAGATGGTCTTTTTTATATCCTTTTGTGAGCGAGTAGAGATTTATAGCCGGAAATCTATGTTTTATCATAATCTGTGAAATAAGATGGGTTAATTCTTTAATTTACATATTTTTTTAGGTGTTCCGGCATGGTATTATGGTGCTTATAAAGAACCAATTATATTTGTTGGAGAAAGTGGTGAAAAGTTATGAAGCTATTATTTAAACAAAGGTTGTTTTCATGGTTTGACAGCTATGATATCTATGATGAAGCAGGCAACACTGTTTATGTAGTAAAAGGTCAGTTGTCCTGGGGACATAAACTTGTAATTTATGATGCCTATGGAAATGAAGTAGGAATGGTTGTTCAGAAAGTACTTACTTTTCTTCCTAAATTCGAAATTTATAAAAACGGCAGTTATATCGGATGCCTGAGCAAAGAATTCTCATTCCTGACGCCACATTATAATATTGATTACAATGGATGGCATATTGATGGAACCATTATGGAATGGGACTATAGCATTCTTGATCGAAGCGGTTATTCAATCGCACGGGTCAATAAAGAACTGTTTCATATGACAGATACTTATGTTATTGATGTGCAGGATTCCGGAAATGCGTTGGATGCGCTGATGTTTGTACTGGCAATCGATGCAGAAAAATGTTCCAGAAATTAAAAAGCTGATCTTGTTACTGTAATTATTCGGAGGATGAAGCATGGGATTATTCAAAAAGAAAATCGTGAAAAAAACATATGACCGAGAACATATGAAACCAGTTATTCGTGCAAGCATTTGTACTGGGGAAGAAGTAGCAGGATTCAAAGACATACGGACCGGAAAAATCGAAGAGATCATGCTGATCAGATCGCCGGAGGACCTAGAAAGATTCAAAGAGATATATGAGATAACAGAGGAAATTGCAAAAGAATATTAGACATCTTCTGTGTCGTGGATGAACGCCAGGTATTCGTCTGTAAGCTTATAAGGAAAAAGGAGTTATTTTACACCAGTTTACAACTTTATAAATGATAGACTTGTTGATGAATCAGCTGTTTTAAGGCCTTTGTCATGGCATTTGATTTTATATGTGTTTCGATATTTTTCACGAAAGTGGCAAAAAATATCTGACTGCGAATGCCCTGACTTAATTCAAAACGAAACTCCTGTACGCTTTTTGTACGGTACTCAGAAAAATGTTCGTTCTGATAGGGCAGAATCTTCATGGCACAGTAACTGATGTTAATCAGATTGACCAGCATTTCAATCCCTTTGCAGCTTCGCACCATATAGTTACAAAAAGACCAGAACGTTTTCTGTTCATAGTAGCTTGTTTCAATATTCCAGCGTAACGAATATAGCAACAGTGGAATGTATTTCATACGGTCACTTCCGGTCTGGTTCAATGGTGCTTTTTCCTGCCATGCACAGAAAATCTGCAGATCTTCCGGGAAAATGGTACTGAAAAACAGTTGTTTTGTACCATGTTCTTTTTCTATGGCAGTGACATAGGCAAGGACTTCCCTATTGCCAAAGATCTTAGCGAGAACCCGGCGGACACCGGTATAATAATCACCAATCTTTTCATTGGAAAACGTAAAATCTGTTTCAACAGAAAGATGTTTTCCATGTTTGGCAGGACGTCACCGACGACCGGTCTGTGCAGGTGCAAGATCATAAATGATAGAATCAATCCTTGCATTGCCAATCAGATCCAGATTCGGATATTCATCAACGATGGATACCAGATTCTGTTTTGTGTACCAGCTGTCACAAAGGATGATGATATGATCTTTGCTGTGAAATTCAGGCATAACCTGCCGGATCATGGAGGCTGCCAGTTCCAGTTTAGCTTCTTTTTTTCTGGATGTTTCTGTGATATACTTATACGCGGTCGTATCAGACCGGAAGGGAAATATTATGTTACAAAAATTATATGTTTTTTTCAGGAAAGAAACCGTTTTGTCAATTGCAGTGATCCTGGCGCTTCTTTCTATGTTCTGGGTCAGACCGGATAAGACTTATTTTACTTATATCGATTTCAGGACTCTCGGGCTCCTCTTCTGTTTGATGGCAATTGTAGCTGGTTTGAAGGCTGTTGGTGTTTTTGATATACTTGCCAAAAAATTGCTGATGGGAACATCGGGAACTGTGGGTGTGATCAGGCTGTTGGTACTCTTATGTTTCTTCCTGTCAATGGTGATCACCAATGATGTGGCATTGATTACTTTTGTTCCTCTTGCACTGATCATTGTGCATAAACTGCCAAAGGAACTGGGCAATTACTGGCTTCTTAAAATAGTAGCCATGCAGACAATCGCTGCTAATCTCGGAAGCATGCTCACACCAATCGGAAATCCGCAGAACCTTTATCTATATGCCAGAGCAGGGATGTCCGCGGCAGAATTAATAACCCTGATGCTTCCCTATTCCGCCACAGCACTTATCCTTCTTCTGATATGGATACAGGTAGCCGCTGCCAAAGCACCTCACGTATGCGGTTCCGAAAAAGATAAAACTCTTTTGGGATTCTCTGACAGAAAAGAACTTAACATGGAATACCTGGCCGCTTACCTGATCTTATTTACAATCTGCCTGCTCACTGTTGCACATATCATTCCATACCAGATTCCTCTTGTATTGGTTCTTATATATATGCTGCTAAGAAACAGGGAAAATATAAGCAGGGTGGATTACTCCCTGCTTGCCACCTTTATCGCATTATTTATTTTTATCGGCAACCTTGGAAGGATTCCGCAATTCAGCAGTTTTCTGGAAAGAATCATGGCAGGAAGGGAAACACTTACTGCTGTTCTTGCCAGTCAGATTATGAGCAATGTTCCCGCTGCGCTTCTTTTATCCGGCTTTACAGATAATTACCGGGCTTTAATTGTCGGAACCAATATTGGAGGTCTCGGCACTCTGATTGCATCCATGGCAAGCCTGATAAGTTTCAAATATATTGCAAAAGAAAACAGGAATCTGAAAGGGAAGTATTTGGGAATATTCACAGCCTCCAATATTATATTCATGATATTCATGTTAATATTGTATTTTTTTCTTAGATAAAGGTTTTCCCGGAATTACAAAAGCTATAACAATTCTTTCTTCGCAAAAAATTCTCCGCGGCACTCTCCCATCCTGGAAGAAAAGCCGCGGAGAAATAAATATATTTTCGGTGCCAATACAAAGATCATTAATCTTTACACCACTTTACAACTTTTTCATAAAAAAATATCGTACAGGGCTTTCTGATGTATAATGAGTTTGCTCCAAAACATTACAAAGGAAAGAGACCCTGTACGACAAAGACATTATACAACGAAAAGACTCTGACTGGTAGACTTCACAAATATTTTTTGATTTATTTTGAAACTTTTTCTGCTCCAACAGCAGATACTTTGTTTTTACTCGTTTTATCAATACTAACATTGGAATCTGTACATTCCATTCGATTTTTATATCAGCACTTTTTGTCTGGGATTACCACAAAATCCCTCAATACCTTTTTCCACGCATGTTCCTATGCAAAAGTTGATTATTCCCACTTTATGAATATCACAGCTAAAGTTGCTTTGAGAATGATACCGGATTCACTGGCAACACAGCCGATATTTCTTTGTGTGGATGATACCATGGTAGCAAAGGCCGGAACTCGGTTTGAGAATGTTTCAAAACTCTTTGACCATGCCGCACATAATGGTTCCAATTATCTGAATGGACACTGCTTTGTAAGTATTATGCTTTGCATACCTGTATGGAAGAATGACAGGGTATCTTATCTTTCACTTCCTCTTGGATATCGCATGTGGCAGAAAAAAGCACCATTGAACCAGACCGAAAGTGACAGGATGAAATATATTCCGCTGTTTTTGTACTCGTTCCAGTGGAATATTGAAACAAGCTACTATGAGCAGAAAATCTTCTGGTCACTTTGCAGTTATATGGTACGAAGCTGCAAGGGTATTGAAATGCTGGTAAATCTGATCAATATCTGTTATTGTGCAATGAAGATCTTACCCTATCAGGATGAGCAGTTTTCCGAATACCGTACAAAAAGTGTACAGGAGTTTCGTTTTGAATTAAGTCAGGGCATTCGCAGCCAGATATTTTTGACCAATTTCGTTAGAAACATCGAAACACATATAAAATCAAATGTTATCATAAAGGCTTTAAAACAGCTGATTCGTCAGCAAGTCTATTAATTATAAAGTTGTAAACTGGTGTAAACAGAAAGAACATCATACATATATCGGCTTGATGGGGTATGGCGTATTTTCACGCCAATTCTAAAAGTACCAGTGCTAAAGAACTTCAAAAAAAGCCGGGAGTCATTTATAATATAGAACATAAACATGGAACGAAACCATGTCATAGGAAGAAATGTATTTTGAGAGAAGGCTCTTATAAATGCTGAGTATTATTTATGGAGATGTGAAAAACAGTATTTATAATACAAATGTTTATTTTAAAAACAGCTATGAACCAGAATGGCTTGAGGCAGAACTGGCGAAAAAGATGATTAAAGATATTGATGATTCAGAAGTATTAAGTGGTGAATGCATTAACAGTCCGGTGTTGGGACAGATTCCTCCTGAAAGACTGTCAGGAGGAGTGAAAACATTGTTGTTGATTTTAAATGAACCAGATCGGATTTTCAATGCCTCGACCTGTGGCGATAACTGTGCAAAATGGATATTAGAAATAGGCAGAATTAAAGATGTCACCATTAATCTCAGACATATGATGAGTTTTGGAAAAGACACAAAATTTGAAATCAAAGTTCAAAATGGAGGAGAAACAGCTCATTCAATGAAGGAACTTATTCCTATAGCAAATAAGTATTTAAATGAAATGAAACAGGAGTAGTGATTATGAAAGGTTCACATAGAATCATTGTAGAATCCAGAAAAGTGAAATATGATTTTGTGATTCATAGGAATATTACAGTTATTACTGGTGACAGTGGATCTGGTAAGACCGTTTTAATTGATCTTATGCACCAGAATCTTTTGAGTGGCTGTTACTTTCAACAAAGGAAATACCGGAAGTAAATGTAGAAACAGTACTTCAGAATCCGGAAGAATACATTGACAGTAAAGAGTATGTCAGTTGGGAACGATATTTTACAGATTTATTGATAGAAAGTACGAGTAAGAATTTTATATGGGCATATTCGAAGAAAAGGCTTACAAAGGCGTACTTTGCTCCAAGGATAGTGAATGCGGTAAAAGCAATTATGAAATTAGTAGACTGGGAAAATGACAAGTAAAGTTTATCATAGAAACTATTTTGCAAAGTCTCAAATAATGATACTCCAAGAAACGTAATTGATACTTTATAGCCTGTATTTGGGATACCTCTGATACTTCCGACTGATACAATGATTATGTTGGAAGTAGAAGATCAGCAGGACAACTAAAAATTATATATTTGCTTTTCAGACATATTATATATGCTGGAAAAGTACGCAAAGCTCTATTGGGTTAAATACCCAATGGGGCTTTTTTTGATGCCTGAAAATCAATGATTTCCAGCCAAAGCCACGGGTCTGTCTATGACCGCGTGATTGGGAAGGGAATCAGGCATGATCATATGCATCAGCGGATCATGTGCACCTCCGCCCCTGGATTTGAAACAGAAAACAAGAAAAGTTCCTATTCACCACGGGATATTGCAGAGATGCTTCAGATATCTGAGAACCTGGTTTATGAAAAAATGAAAAAGGCCGGTGTGGAATTTACCTTAGTGGACTATTAGAGGAGATATCCGAAAAAAGCATTTGATAAATGGTATCGAAGTCAGAAACGGTACCGAAATGCCGAGGATCGGGAGAAAGTTCGTGACATTGTAGAAAGCTCCATGGCCATGCCGGAGATGGCCGGCTTATTAGGCGTTCCCAGATCTACCGTATATGGTCTTCTGAATCAGTCAGAGATTCTGAAAACCATTGAGTTTGATGGTCGAAGACGAGTGACAAAGAAGAGTTTTTATGAATGGTATGCCAGCCAGGACGATTATCATATCGTATCAGACGAAATGTCAGAGACAGTGAAGGGTGAAGATAATCGCAGGATTGAAGCTTATAGAAGAGCGGTTCTGGAGCAAGATGGTCATAGCAGATATATCGGAAACGACGCTTATCTGACAGTAAATGAAGCAGCAGTTCTGGCAGGAGTAAATCCGGCAACCGTGCACAAATGGATTAAAAAAGGAAAAGTAGAAGCAGTACAAAGCAGCAAAACGATTCGAATTCCAAGGCAGGAGTTTGAGGGTTGGCTGCAAGGCAGAGAGAAAGTGGAGGTTTAACATGGCATCATTAGTAGAAAGAAATGGAAGATATTGTGTTGTTTACAGCTATAAGGATAAAACAGGAAAGCGCAGGCAGAAATGATAGATAGGATGAAATAGACAGATTCCAGTTTGGAGAATTGAAAAAAATGGAATTTACCTATTAAGACATATAAACTCTTGACAATAAAGCTCCTATATAGTATGTTTTTAATAAACTACTATATAGGAGCTTTTGTATGGAAATGAATGGAGGATTTCTTGTCACAAAAATAAAACAGCTTGGAGACCGGATTTTTGAGAAGATTCTCAGTGAAAAGAATATTGATGCGTTTAATGGAGCCCAGGGGCGTATTCTTTATGTGCTGTGGCAGGAGGATGGTATCTCAATCAGGTCACTCTCGACTAAATGCGGATTAGCGATAACATCTCTTACTACGATGCTGGAAAGAATGGAAAATCAAGGGCTGATAAGCCGTGTTCAGTCTAAAACGGACAAAAGGAAAACACTCCTGTTTCTGACTGAGAAAGCACATGCCTTAAAGGGCGAGTACGATTCTGTATCTGATGAGATGGGCAGTATTTACTACAAAGGTTTTTCAGAGGAAGAAATTACCCGGTTTGAGGAATGCCTCGACCGCATCAGAAAGAATCTTGAGGAGTGGCAGAAGTCATGAGTATTTGTATCAAAGATCAGATTCAGAACATGAATATCGTCATTGGCTGCACAGTGGGGTGTGCATATTGCTATGCCCGCAACAACGTGAAACGCTGGCATATGATTGATGACTTCGCTGCCCCTGAATTCTTTCCGGGTAAGCTCAAGATGATGGAAAAGAAACGTCCGCAGAACTTTCTTCTTACCGGCATGAGCGATCTCTCCGGATGGAAGCCGGAATGGAGAGGCGAGGTATTTGCAAAGATCCGTGAAAATCCACAGCATCAGTTCCTGTTCCTTACCAAGCGACCTGATTTGCTGGATTTTGATACCGATCTGGAAAACGCATGGTTTGGCGTTACGGTGACGAGGAAAGCAGAACTGTGGCGTATCGACGCCCTTCGGAAAAACGTCAGAGCAAAACATTACCATGTTACCTTTGAGCCGTTATTCGACGCTCCCGGCACAGTTGACCTTTCCGGAATCAATTGGATCGTTGTTGGCACCATGACCGGAGCTCAGAGCAGGAAGATTCATACGGAGCCGGAATGGGCGTGGTCTCTGACGGACCAGGCACATAAGCTCGGAATTCCGGTGTTTATGAAGGAAGACCTTGTCCCTATCATAGGGGATGAAAATATGATTCAGGAAATGCCGGAAGAATTTAATAAAGTGTTAGAGGTACAGAAATCATGGAAGAAGTAATAAATGGAATCCTCATTCGTGAGGTGGAAACAAAGAACATAATGACTAAGTCTAGTCTGCCGGTAGGCGGTTACTCGGTCAATCCCTATGTGGGCTGTACACATGCCTGCAAGTATTGCTATGCTTCTTTTATGAAGCGCTTTACCGGGCACAAGGAGGAATGGGGCACTTTCCTTGATGTGAAGCATTGGCCGGAAATTAAAAATCCGAAGAAATATGCCGGACAGCGGGTGGTCATCGGTTCTGTGACAGATGGCTACAATCCACAGGAGGAGCAATTCGGGAATACCAGAAAACTTCTGGAGCAGCTGATCGGCAGTGACGCAGATATTCTGATTTGCACAAAGTCGGATCTTGTGGTACGGGATATTGATCTGCTGAAGAAGCTTGGACGTGTAACCGTTTCATGGTCGATCAACACACTAGATGAAAATTTCAAGAACGATATGGACTCTGCTTCGAGCATTGAGCGCCGTATCTCTGCTATGAAGCAGGTATATGAAGCAGGTATCCGTACAGTCTGTTTCGTATCCCCGGTATTCCCCGGTATCACGGATTTTGAAGCAATCTTTGAGCGGGTAAAGGATCAGTGCGATCTGTTCTGGCTCGAAAATCTCAATCTTCGAGGCGGTTTCAAAAAGACAATTATGGATTATATCGCCGGAAAATATCCTGATCTTGTACCACTTTACGACGAGATCTATAACAAGCATAACCGCAGCTACTTTGAAGCACTTGAAGTAAAAGCTGAGAAAATGGCTAAGAAGTATGATTGTGCCTTTGTGGATAATGAAATGCCTTATGGCAGAGTACCGCAGGGGCATCCGGTGATCGTAGATTATTTTTATCATGAGGAAATCCGTGGGACAGAGAATACCGGAAAAAGAAATCGCTAAATTCAGGTTTGTATATATCTTTTAAAAGGTATATGATTAAGAAAAACGGCAGGAGGTATCTGAATGAAATCACATAAATATTG
>NZ_JAJEPR010000042.1:0-25327 GCF_020686945.1 Fusicatenibacter faecihominis
TATGTAATGGAAGAAGATGGTACAACACAGAAGACATGGAATACAACCTATACCTTCAAACTGGGAGCAACTGAGGCAGTGATGGATCTCAGTGGAGTAAAAGTTCCTGATGGATATGAGTTAGCAGATTCAGAGACACTGGTAAGAACTGTATACGCTGGAGTGACTAACTATCCGACAGTCGAAGTAAAGAAGGTAAACGAAGTCAAAAAGACCGTCAAAGTTGTATTCACTGTAGATCCCACAAAGGGAGAATTCCCGGGATATGATGGTTCTACAAGCATTCATTACACCATCGATGAGGATTCCGAAGAGCAGTATCTCGTACCGGAAGTAAAAGCAGCAGATGGCTACAAGTTCGTAGGCTGGCAGGTAGAAGGAAAAGAGTCTGGCCATTGGGATGCAGACGCTAAAACCTTCGGAGTAACTGGACTTGCCAACTATCCGGCAGGATCTAATGAAGGATATCTTTCCATTGATGCAATTTTTGAAGCAGTTGAGACTGAAACAGAAGTTCAGAAAACAGTCAAAGTTGTATTCTCTGTAGATCCTGCAAAAGGAGAGTTCCCGGGATATGACGGAGCAGCCACGATTAATTACACCATCGATGAGGATTCTGCAGAGCAGTATCTTGTACCGGAAGTAAAAGCAGCAGACGGCTACAAATTCGTAGGCTGGCAGGTAGAAGGAAAAGAGTCTGGCCGTTGGGATGCAGACGCTAAGACCTTCGGAGTAACCGGACTTGCCAACTATCCGGAAGGATCTAACGAAGGATATCTTTCCATCGACGCTATTTTTGAAGCAGTTGAGACCGAAACAGAAGTTCAGAAAACCGTCAAAGTTGTGTTCTCTGTAGATCCTGCAAAGGGAGAGTTCCCGGGATATGACGGAGCAACCACGATTCATTACACCATCGATGAGGATTCGGCAGAGCAGTATCTTGTACCGGAAGTAAAAGCAGCAGATGGATACAAATTTGTAGGCTGGCAGGTAGAAGGAAAAGAGTCTGGTCGTTGGGATGCAGATGCTAAGACCTTCGGAGTAACTGGACTTGGATTCTACGAGGAAGGATCTAACGAAGGATATCTTTCTATCGACGCAATTTTTGAAGCAGTTGAGACCGAGCCGAGTACTGAGCCGACAACCGAGCCGAGCACTACACCGGTAACTGAGCCGAGCACTGAGCCGACAACCGAGCCGAGCACTGAGCCGGCAACCGAGGCACCGACCAGCGAGTCTGAGACCAAGGTAACTGAGAGCGAGACTCAGACCACCGAAGCACCTGCAACAACAAAATCTGATGACAACAATTCCAATAAGTCAGCAGATGCTGGAGTTAAGACTGGTGATACAACAAACGTAATGCCGCTTGTAATCACTCTGTTCGCAGCAGTAGCTCTGATGGTAGTTTTTGCTCTGAGAAAAAGAAAAGTAGTGAAATAATCTGATTTTCTTTGGGGAAAGGAGAATTCGGAAGGATTCTTCTTTCCTTTTCTGATGAAAATAGTAGGAAGCGTCTGTGAGGAAGAAAAATGAGTAGGGCAGATTTTAATGTAAATAGGACAAATCGTCGAAGTCAGCATGGCAGCAATAAAAAAGGTGGACGAAGACGTGTGAAACGCATTATCATTATGGTTATCTTCTATGTGTGCGTCCTGGGAATACTGGAATTGATTGCAAACTTTTTCTTTGGGGAAAGGGTCGGAAGAGGAAATGGTGTAGCTAAAAAAACTGTTTCGGAAGAAACGGTGACATTGCAGACAGTAGATAAAGAAGAACTGCTCAGTCTGATTAAGGACACAGAAGAAATTAACAGAAGTAACTATACCGAGGAATCAGTTGCAGTATTAGATCAGAACATAGCAGAAGCTCAGAATGTTATGAAAAATTCCGGTAGTCAGGCTGAATTGGACAATTGTTATACCAATATTGTAAAAGCAATTCAAAAGTTGAAAAAAACAGATGAGACAGAAACAGCAAATGTAAGTGATTCAAATCAAAGTACTGAAGGAAAATTTACAGTAAATTAAAATATCAGACAGTCATAAAAACAGGGTGTACCCGTGCAAGGTACACCCTGAACTTTTAATCTTAATCCTGCTTCTTAAAATGAATCATCTTTCCATTCTGCAGCTCCAGCGTATCAGTATCGAGAGGACTTTGGCTACGAATCAGGAATTTGTGGTCTGTGACGAGGCGGTCTCCGCCCTGGATGTGTCGATTCAGGTACAGATTATCACCATTTTAAAGGATATGCAGGAAGAGATGGGACTGACCTATCTTTTCATCTCCCATGATTTCAGCATTGTGCGCTTCATCAGCGACGATGTGGCGGTGATGTATTTCGGGCAGATTGTGTAGATGGGAAGTAAGGAGCAAATTTTCGATCATCCCTCCCATACCTATACCCGGGCGCTGCTTTCCGCGGCTCCGGTCTTTACCAGAAAAGAGAAAGCGGAGAAGAAGAGAGTCCTTCTGGAGGGCGACCTTCCGACACCGTTCAATCCGCCGAAGGGCTGCCGTTTCGTGAGCCGGAGCCAGCTGAAAAATCAGGCCCTTGTCATGGTGCGGGAGACCATTTATCCCTTCATCAAAGAAGTGGAAGAGCTAAAGGTGGCCTTCGACGATCCGGGGATCGTCTATGTGGAGGATAACGATACGGCTTTCAGCCTCTGCAAACAGATCCCGGCCTACATGTGTGTGGTCCAGAGCACGGAAATCTACCGGAAGCTGAACATTCCGGTTTCCATGGTGATCTACTCCTTATGATATAGCCAGTATACCATGAAGAAGAAAAGGGGAAATAATGAATTTTTTTCATGAGCCCCATGCCCGGGCCGGAAGTCGTTGTTAAAAGATTTGACTTTGCCCGTCTGCATTGGTAGAATAAGGAGTAAAAGGCTTTTTGGAGGAAAAAGAAATGTACTATGTACCGGAAGGCACGAAGACGTGCGGTTATTATGAGTGTAAGAAATGTGGAAATCGTTTTCTTTCCATGCAGACCATGAGCAGGATCCCGTGTCCGGACTGTGCGGCGGAGATCGACTACGAGATCGGCCCGGATGAGACCATGGAGGATGTGGTGGACACCGCCGTCCTTTTGGAAAAAATCGAGGGCGAAGAGGAAGTGGCCCGGATGGACGCCCTCTTAAGCCTGGCTGTCACCGGTGGAAATTTTGATTGGATTTGAGTAGGAGAGCAGAGGATGCAGCGTTTTTGGCCCAGGTATTATGAAAAATTTGTCTGTACGGCGGATCAGTGTCCCAGGACCTGCTGTCAGGAGTGGAAGATCCCGGTAGATGAGGCCACGGAAGAACGGTGGCGAAAGCTTGCGCCGCCTCAGGCGGTGAAACCTCAGCGGAAAGCTCTGAGCGCCTATATTATAGAGAAGGAAGAGACCCGTGTCATTGGCCTGAAAAAAGACCACCGCTGTCCGTTTCTCACGGAGAAAAAGCTCTGTGCCCTCGTGAGCGCCTACGGAGATGAGGTGCTTTCCGAGACCTGTACAGATTTCCCGAGAGAGGTGCACGTCTTTTCCGATCATGAGGAGGAGACGCTGATGCCCTGCTGTCCCGCGGTCATTGATATCTGGAAAAAAGAAGAGCCGGGCTTTCCAAACATTCCGGGGGAAGAGGAAAACCTCCTTTTCCTGCTACGAAAGGAGATTCTGGATCTTCTGGCAGAAGAAAAAATTTCTCCGGAGGAAGCGCTTCTCGCTGCTTTCTATATCCTTCTGGATTTAAAGGGACGGAAAAAGCCGATCCCTGCCGATGTGAGCGACTGTTTTTCTGAAAAAACGAAAAAAGAACTTCTGAAAGCCATCCGGAAGGTGTCTCTCCCGACGGAAGATACGGCTCTGGAGTGCAACGAGATTCTCCAGGATCTTGCAGTCAACTACCAGAACGAGGGGCTTTACGGGGATTTTCTGGATTCCGTGCTGGAGCTCTCAGCGGCCATTTCCGATGGGGAATGGGACGAGGTTCTGGAAGAAAAATGGAACGTATTTTTACAGGAATGGAAAAAATGGGATGGACTCATCCGGAAATTCCTGATGAACGAGATCTTCTCCGACCTGGTAGCGGCAGATTCGGATCTTGAAAGCCTGATCCTCCGCATGGAATGGATTGCCCTTGAGTACGCGGGGATCCGCCAGAGCGCTTTCTTAAACTGGAGCCTTAAAGGCGAGGGCACTCTTGCCTATGAGACGCTCCGGGATGCTATCGTGGTGCTGACCCGGATGACCGGGTACGAGGAAGAGGATATTCGGGAATACTTGGAAAACAGCTTTGAATGTCCGCTATGGGAGTGGGGCTATTTCGCTCTGGTACTGTCCCGGGGTGCAGAATAAATGATGAGGAAAAGAAAGGTTGTTGTGGAAGGCGTGGAGACGAAGGAAGAGGCGGAGCTTCTGAGAAACTACGGCTGTGATTTCTTCCAGGGCTACTATTATTCGAAACCGATTCCTGAGGAGGAATTTGTAAAGCTCCTGGATCAGCAGTAAAATAAAAAAAGAACAGCTTCATCGGCGGGAAAACCGGTGAAGCTGTTCTTTTTTTAAGGGTGATCGTAAGCATTGATGGGGGCGGTGAAAACCTCAAAGCGGCCGGCATAGATTTCCGTGAGAAGAGCGTTGGTCGTACGGAGGGCTTTGTGAAGGTTTTCGAGGCTTAAAAGGCCGGTCTCGTTGGCCTCGGAGAGCTCATCCAGGTCCACAACTTTGATGAAGCCGTCGGGATAGACCAGAACATCGGCCAGCAGGTCGGTAAAGACATAGGTATCGGTCGCCTCGTCATAGGAATGGGTGACGATATCACAGTACCAGCAGATCTGGGTGCCGTCGGCCTTGTAAAATTTGCTGACCTTGACGCCTTTGTCGAGGAAGTAGCAGGAGAAACCGTGGTGCAGGTCTTTTTTGGGCTTTAAGGTGTTCCAGCGGGTGATGATCGTTTTTTCATCGCGGTAAAGGAGCTCGTCATCCTTCAGGAGGATGCACTCTTCAGGAATGAGACGTTTGCGGTAGAGGGTCGGTCTTTTCATGGAAAACACTCCTTTCATCATTACGGACCAGGGTCAGGGAATCGTCCTCAACGAACTCCTGGTGAGTTGATTTTCTTTTGTAATAAGAAAGATTGATGGAATCCGGATCATCCAGGTTGAGAAACTGGCTGGGGGTGTATCCGGTGATTTCCTTGAATACCCGGTTGAAGGTCCGGATATTGTTGAAGCCGGAGGAGAGCGCGATATCGAGGACCCGCTTTCCCGAGGCCTTGAGCTCAGCGGCGGCGTGTTCCACACGGATCATATTTAAGTAAGTGACGAAGTTGATGCCCATGAGGCGTTTGAAGACCCGGGAAAAATAGCTCTCGCTGAAGTTCATCTTTTCCGCGGCGAAGGAAAGGGTGATGTCCTCGCCGTAGTGGGTGTCCATATAGGCGAGAAGCTGCTGCATTTCCTCCAGCATGTGGGAACGGCGGTTCCCGGTGGTTTCCGGGGCCTCCCGGGGAAGAACTCTCCGAAGCCGGTACCAGAAAGAGCGGAGCGTCGCGGTGACGATCTCCTGGTAGTAGGGCTTCTGGGCAGCAAGCTCTGTATGGGTCGTCTTAAAAAGATCTGCAAGTTCCCTGGTGAGCCCCCAGTTCTCCACCATTTTTGCCGTGATCAGCGGGTGGGCAAAGTTGGAATGGCGGTAGAGGGGGCTTACCACACTGGGATCAAAAATAAGAAAATCCAGTTCATTTTTCATCTCCGAGGAATCGCTGTAATGGATGTCGCCGGTATCGATGAGGACCAGATCTCCTGCCCTGGCTGTGAAGTTGTGTTCATTGATGCAGAAGCGGGCAGAGCCGGAGCGCAGGTAGACCAGCTCGATCTCCTGGTGCCAGTGGGCCAGGAAGCTGATGTTGGTATAGGCACACTGCCATACCATAAAGTCAGACCTGTAGTTCCGGACTTCGTGAAAAGCTTTCATGGGCACTCCTTTCTGTGGAAAAAAGGTGGCGGAGGGGTCCGTCGTCTTTGTTACGATACAGTATAGCGAAAAGGACAAAATTTGTCTATATCCGAACAGAAATTTGCGTGCATTTTTTCTGCAACTGTTGTATAATTAGTACACAATGAAAAGGTTTTTGGAAAAACCATTGTCAAAAACGCTTAAAAACAAATGGAGGTAAGTAAAATGGCAGAAAGCAGATTAATCGGCGGATATCCGGTAATCGGTATCAGACCGACCATCGACGGACGCCGCGGTCCTTTAAAAGTTCGTGAGTCTCTGGAAGACCAGACCATGAATATGGCAAAATCCGCAGCAAAATTATTTGAGGAGAACATCCGTTATTCCAACGGAGAGCCGGTAAAAGTAGTTATCGCAGACACCACCATCGGACGTGTGGCTGAGAGCGCTGCCTGTGCTGAGAAATTCCGTAAAGAAGGCGTTGATATCACCCTGACCGTAACTCCCTGCTGGTGCTATGGCGCAGAGACCATGGATATGGATCCCCAGACCATCAAAGCTGTATGGGGCTTTAACGGTACTGAGAGACCGGGTGCTGTATATCTGGCATCTGTTCTTGCTACCCACGCACAGAAAGGCCTGCCGGCATTCGGTATCTATGGCCATGATGTTCAGGAAGCTGACGACACCAGCATTCCCGCAGACGTAGAGGAGAAGCTTCTCCGTTTCGGCCGTGCAGCAGTTGCAGCAGCTACCATGAGAGGCAAATCCTATCTGCAGATCGGTTCCGTTACCATGGGTATCGGCGGATCCATCATCGATTCTGACTTCATCGAGTCCTACCTGGGCATGAGAGTGGAGTCCGTAGACGAGGTAGAGATCATCCGTCGTATGACCGAGGGTATCTATGATGAGAAGGAGTTCCAGAAAGCGCTTGCATGGGCAAAAGAGAACTGCAAGCTCGGCTTCGATAAGAACCCGGAGTTCCTCCAGAAGAGCGACGAGGAGAAAGAGAAACAGTTCGAGTTCGTTGTAAAGATGGCTGTTATCGTAAAAGACCTGATGAACGGCAACAAGAACCTGCCGGAAGGCTGCGAGGAAGAGGCTGTCGGCCACAACGCAATCGCAGCTGGTTTCCAGGGACAGAGACAGTGGACAGACTTCTATCCGAACGGCGACTTCGCAGAGGCAGTCCTGAATACTTCCTTTGACTGGAACGGTGCCCGTGAGCCGTATATCCTGGCTACCGAGAACGACGTTCTCAACGGCCTTGGCATGCTGTTCATGAAACTTCTGACCAACCGTGCTCAGATGTTCGCAGATGTCCGCACCTACTGGAGCCCGGAGGCTGTCAAGAAAGCTACCGGCTACGAGCTTGAGGGCGTTGCAAAAGAGAGCGGCGGCTTCATTCACCTGATCAACTCCGGTGCCTGCTGTCTGGATGCAAGCGGCGAAGCTAAGGATGAGAATGGCAACGGCGTTATGAAAGAATGGTGGAACGTAACTGAGGAAGACCAGAAGGCTATCCTGGATGCTACCACCTGGAACGCAGCTGACCTCGGATACTTCCGTGGCGGCGGATACTCCAGCCGTTTCCTGACCACAGCTGAGATGCCGGCTACCATGATCCGTCTGAATCTGGTGAAAGGCCTTGGCCCGGTTCTGCAGATCGCAGAGGGCTGGACTGTTAAACTGCCGGATGAGGTTTCCGACAAACTCTGGAAACGTACCGACTATACATGGCCCTGCACCTGGTTCGCACCGCGCTGCGATGGCAAGGAAGGCCCGTTCAAGACTGCTTACGATGTAATGAACAACTGGGGTGCAAACCATGGCGCTATCAGCTACGGCCACATCGGTGCAGACCTGATCACCCTTTGCTCCATGCTCCGTATTCCGGTTTCCATGCACAACGTTCCGGTAGAGAAGATCTTCCGTCCGGCTGCCTGGAACGCATTCGGAATGGACAAAGAGGGCGCAGATTTCAGAGCCTGCAAGAACTATGGTCCGCTGTACAAATAATTATTGAAAATGAGAACTGCCGTCCGGGGTGTGGAAACCTTGGGCGGCAGTTTTACTTTGGAGAGAAAAAGAGCTTCCGGCGCTGATGGCTGGAAGCTCTTTTGGGTGATGAATTAAATCAGCAGGACAGAATGTTTTTGGCGTCCTTTACATAATTGTCCACGTCCTCTTTCGTGATGACCTTCTGGGAATCCCAGCGGCAGGGGTGTCCCACACCCAGGACCCGGCGTTCTTTGCGGTAATATTCCTCTACTTCTTTGGATTCAAAATGCAGTTCTGCCATAATACCCATCTCCTTTGAAAAAATCCCCCGTTGATAAGTGGTGAATAGTTATATTTTATCACCGTTGACGGAAATTGGAAAGATATTTTTGCGCGTTCAGTTGTAATTTATCAGAAAATATAGTAGAATCAATATAACTTCTGCAAAGCAGAGAGAGGAGGAGAAAAATGGAAACAACGTCCATCTGCTGGCTGGCAGTGTTTGTTCTGCTGATTGTGATCGAGCTTGCGACCATGGGGCTGACAACGATTTGGTTTGCCGGCGGCGCCGTGGCGGGATTTATCGCCTCCATGCTCGGTGCAAACGTAGTGATTCAGGCAGTCGTATTCTTTGTGGTGTCGATTGTGCTTCTGATCTTCACCAGACCCTTTGCCGTGCGGTATATCAATTCCAACAAGACAAAGACAAACATCGACGGCCTCATCGGTCAGGAGGCTCTGGTGCTGGAGGAGATCAACAACATCCGGGAGACCGGCTGTGCCCGTCTGGAAGGGAAAGAGTGGACCGCCAGAAGTGTGGATGATACCGTGATCCCCGCAGATACTGTAGTGATTGTGGAGCGGATCGAGGGTGTCAAGCTGATCGTAAAAACAAAATAGGAGGAGTAAATTATGAATGAAGCGTTGATAGGATCGATTCTCATTGCGATTGTTTTGATCGTAATTCTTATGATTCTGGTTTCCTGTATCAAAATTGTCCCCCAGGCCACAGCCATGGTTGTGGAGCGTCTGGGCGGCTACAAATGTACCTGGTCCGTAGGCCTTCATGTGAAAGCGCCCTTTATCGACCGGGTGGCAAAACGGGTGATTTTAAAAGAGCAGGTTGTGGATTTCGCTCCTCAGCCCGTTATCACGAAGGATAATGTAACGATGCGGATCGATACGGTTGTCTTTTTCCAGATCACCGATCCGAAGCTTTTCGCCTATGGTGTGGAAAATCCCATCATGGCCATTGAAAACCTGACAGCCACCACCCTCCGAAACATCATCGGAGATCTGGAGCTGGACCAGACCCTGACTTCCCGCGAGACCATTAACACGAAGATGCGCGCCTCTCTTGACATTGCCACCGATCCCTGGGGCATCAAGGTAAACCGTGTGGAGCTGAAAAATATCATCCCGCCGGCTGCGATCCAGGATGCGATGGAGAAGCAGATGAAGGCAGAGCGTGAACGCCGTGAGGCTATTCTGAAGGCCGAAGGTGAGAAGAAGTCCACGATCCTGGTGGCGGAAGGTAAGAAAGAATCTGCCATCCTGGATGCAGAGGCTGAGAAGCAGGCAGCCATCCTGAAGGCGGAGGCCCAGAAAGAGAAGATGATCCGCGAGGCAGAAGGTCAGGCGGAGGCCATCCTCAAAGTGCAGCAGGCAAACGCCGACGGTATCCGTTTCCTGAAAGAGGCCGGAGCCGACGAGTCCGTACTGGCTCTCAAGAGCCTGGAGGCCTGGGCAAAGGTAGCTGACGGCAAGGCGACGAAGATCATCATTCCCTCCGAGATCCAAAATGTGGCAGGGCTGGTGAAATCCGTAAGCGAGATCGCAAAAGATACAGTAGAATAAAAGATAAGGACGCTCAAGAAATTGAGCGTTCTTTTTATGTTCAGCGCATTAGGCCACAGGTAGTTGCTTATGCGCTGAACTGGTAAAAATACTTTACGAACCTTCAAAAACGCGGTATGATAAAACATCATATCCGATATCAGAAAGGAACGATTATCATGAATTTAAAAGGCCGTAATTTTTTGACATTAAAAGATTTTACACCGGAAGAGATCGAGTACCTCATCGACCTTTCCGCTGAACTGAAAGCAAAGAAAAAACAGGGCGTCGTAGACCAGCGTTTCCTGGGCAAAAACGTGGCTCTGATTTTTGAGAAGACCAGTACGAGAACCCGCTGCTCCTTCGAGGTAGCCGCTCATGATCTCGGCATGGGAACGACTTATCTGGATCCCAAAGGCTCTCAGATCGGAAAGAAAGAGAGCATTCCCGACACCGCAAGAGTTCTCGGAAGAATGTATGACGGTATAGAGTACCGCGGTTACGGCCAGGAGATCGTCGAGAGCCTGGCAGAGCACGCAGGCGTGCCGGTATGGAATGGTCTGACTAACGAGTATCATCCGACCCAGATGCTGGCGGACATGCTGACCATCCGTGAGCATTTCGGCCATCTGAAAGGCATCAAGCTGGTATACATGGGCGACGCACGCTACAACATGGGAAATTCTCTGATGATCGTCTGCAGCAAACTGGGTCTTGACTTTGTGGCCTGCACCTCCAGAAAATATTTCCCGAACGAGGAGCTCGTAAAACAGTGTGAAGAGTACGCCAAGGCTTCCGGAGCCACCATCACTCTTACCGAGGATGTGAAAGAGGGCACCAAGGGCGCCGATGTCATTTATACCGACGTCTGGGTATCCATGGGCGAGCCCGACGAGGTATGGGCAGAGCGTATCCATGACCTGACCCCGTACAAAGTTACGGCTGACGTCATGAAAAATGCCGGCGAGCAGGCCATTTTCCTGCACTGTCTCCCGGCCTTTCACGACCTCAAGACCCAGATCGGAAAAGAGATGGGCGAGCGCTTCAACCTCACCGATATGGAAGTGACCGACGAGGTATTCGAGTCTGCCCAGTCCAAGGTATTCGACGAGGCAGAGAACCGGATGCACACAATTAAAGCAGTGATGGTAGCCACCCTCGGGGAGTGATGGAATGAAAAACAGAAAAAACAGCAGTACCGGCGATCTGGAAGCGGTTTCTCTCGTTGCGGGAGTGATTCTGGTTCTCTGCTTTGGCATGATGATCTTTGATCTGGAGGCCGCGCCGGTCTTTATGACGCTGGTCATCGCCATGGGCGTGATCATGAACGGAACAGCGGCGCTGGAACGTTTCTACAGAGAAAAGACCGTATCGGCGATCTTTTTTACAGCGGTGTCCGTGGTGCTTCTGCTGCTCTTTGTGCTGCGTCTGTTTTGGCGGGGTTAAGGATTTATGAAAAGTAAAATTTTGGAGATCCTCCGGAACAAGGATACCTATGTATCCGGACAGGAGCTTTCCGAGCGATTCGGGGTTTCCCGGACCGCAGTCTGGAAGGCCATTCATCAGCTGGAGGAGGAAGGATACCGCATCGAAGCGGTTCCAAGGAAGGGCTATCATATGGTTGAAACACCGGATGTTGTCTGCAAAGAAGAGATTTTAAGCCTTCTGGAGACCAAATGGGCAGGAAGGAATCTGGTCTATCTGGAGACCGTGGATTCCACCAATGATCTGGCGAAAAAACTGGCAGATCAGGGAGCGCCAGAGGGTACCCTGGTGGTGGCCGATGAGCAGACCGGAGGAAAAGGCCGCCGGGGCCGCGCCTGGTGTACGCCGAAAGGCAGCGCCATCGCGATGACAATCGTTCTCAGGCCGGATATCCGCCCGGAGCTGGCCTCTATGGTGACGCTGGTTATGGGACTTTCTGTGGCGAAAGCCATTGAGAGCCTCTATCCCGTTTCCGTGGGAATCAAATGGCCCAACGATGTGGTGGTCAACGGCAAAAAGATCTGCGGCATTCTGACAGAGATGAGCGCGGAGATGACCGGCATCCACTATCTGGTTATCGGTACGGGCATCAACACGAACGTGGAAGAGTTTCCTGAGGAGATTCAGTCTGTGGCCACTTCCCTCATCAAAGAACTGGGAGAAAAGGTCAACCGGGCGGAACTCATCGCTGCCTGCCTGAAATATTTTGAAGAGTATTACGAAAAATATATCGCCGCCGGCAATCTGGCACCCTTAAAGGAGGATTACGAGGCCCTGCTTCTGAACCGGAACAACAAAGTCCGGGTGCTGGAGCCAAATCATGAATACACCGGCCTTTCTCTGGGCATCAATGAAGACGGAGAGCTTCTGGTGGAAAAAGAGGACGGCACCGTGACGGCCGTCTATGCAGGAGAGGTGTCCGTCCGCGGCGTTTACGGATACGTTTAAAGAAAAATCGGAGAGTTTTATCTATGGAAGAAACAAAAAATGTCGTTTTGTGCGCGGCCAGCGCCTACGAGGAAAAATATTATTTGAATCCCGGCTTCAAGGCACTGCCGGAGAATATCAAGAAAGAATTACAGATTTTATGCGTGCTTTACACCCACAAGGTCGGGGGCATTCTGCTCCTGGAGTTTGACGAGGGCGGAAGCCTCATCTTCCGCACGGAAGCCAAGGAAAATGATTTTGCCTATGACGAGGTGGGAAGCGTTCTGGAGATCAAATCCATTCAGCGGGAAAAAAGAGAACTCCTGGAAGAACTGGAAATGTTCTACAAGGTTGTATTTTTAGGGGAAAGCTATGAAGACGCTTAAAATCGGAAATATCGAACTGCCGAATCTCTGCGTCCTGGCTCCCATGGCCGGGGTAACGGATCTTCCCTTCCGTCTCCTCTGCCGGGAGCAGGGCGCAGGTCTTTTGTGTATGGAAATGGTCAGTGCCAAAGCCATTTCCTACCATAACAAAAATACGATTGCACTCTTAAAGATTGCTCCAGGAGAAAATCCCGTGGCTCTTCAGCTCTTTGGCTCTGAGCCTGAGCTGATGGCGGAGGTGGCGGCTTCGATTGAGGATCTGCCCTTTGATATCCTGGATATCAACATGGGCTGTCCGGTGCCGAAGATCGTCAACAACGGCGAAGGCTCCGCCCTCATGAAAGATCCCGCCCTTGCGGGAAAAATCGTGGAGAGTATCACGAAGGCCATCAAAAAGCCCGTGACCGTGAAGATCCGGAAAGGATTTACCGAGGACAGCGTCAACGCCGTGGAGATGGCGAAACGCCTGGAAGCCTCCGGAGCGGCTGCCATCGCCGTTCATGGCAGGACGAGGGAGCAGTATTATTCCGGTAAAGCGGACTGGGAGATCATCAGCCAGGTGAAAGAGGCGGTTTCCGTTCCGGTCATTGGAAACGGCGACGTGGATTCCCCGGAAAAAGCGAAGGCACTACTCGATGAGACGGGCTGCGACGGCATCATGATCGGCCGGGCCGCTGAAGGGGATCCCTGGATTTTCAAACGGGTGAACCATTATCTTGAGACCGGAGAACTTCTGCCTCTGCCCACCAGGGAGGAACGCCGGGAGATGATTCTCCGCCATGCGAAAATGCAGCTGGATGAAAAAGGGGAAAACTGCGGCATGCGGGAGATGCGGAAGCATGTGGCTTGGTATACGGCGGGGCTGCCCCATTCGGCGAGACTCCGTGGCATGGTGGGAGAGATCAGTACCTACCATGATCTGGAAGTCCTGCTGGAAAAATACCTGTAAAAGAGCCAAAAAAGGCTGGAATAATGCGCTTTCCAGGCGCATAGAATCTTGACAAGGCAGGAGTGATAGTTTATAATACTGTGATTGACTGCAGGCGTACTTGATCAGTGAGGAGAGACGGCTGTCTTTCTTCTATGTATGCCGGTTAAGAGTTGACAGAAATGGGAAATTTGGAAAGGGTGCAATAGAGATGGAAGAAAAAAAGAATTTGCTGACCTACGAAGGTTTAAAAGCTCTGGAAGATGAGCTTCATGATTTAAAAGTAAACCGCAGAAAAGAAGTAGCAGGAAAGATCAAGGAGGCCCGCGAGCAGGGAGACCTCTCCGAGAACGCCGAGTACGACGCAGCAAAAGACGAGCAGCGCGACATCGAGGCAAGAATCGAGCAGATCGAGAAAATCCTGAAAAATGCGGAAGTTGTAGTAGAAGAAGATGTGGATCTGGACAAAGTCAGCATCGGCTGTACCGTAAAGGTTCTGGACGAAGAGTTTGACGAGGAGCTGGAGTTCAAGATCGTAGGTTCCTCCGAGGCAAACAGCCTGCAGGGCAAGATCTCAAACGAGTCTCCCGTAGGAAAAGCCCTCATCGGCAAAAAGACCGGCGACGAGATCAGCGTAGAGACCCAGGCCGGTGAGATGAAGTATCAGATTTTAGGAATTCAGAGATCATAAGGAGTGGAAAAAGTGGCAGAACAAAAGAATGAGCAGGCGCAGGATATTAACCAGCTTTTAAAGATTAGAAGAGACAAGCTCAAAGAGCTTCAGGAAAACGGAAAAGATCCTTTTACCATCACAAAGTATGATGTGACCCATCACAGCCAGGAAATCAAGGATCAGTTCGACGAGCTGGAAGGACAGGAGGTTTCCATTGCGGGCCGTCTGATGTCCAAACGTGTAATGGGTAAGGCTTCCTTCTGTAACGTGCAGGATTTACAGGGAAATATTCAGTCCTATGTGGCACGGGACAGTATCGGGGAAGATGCCTACAAAGATTTCAAGAAAATGGATATCGGTGATATCGTAGGACTGAAAGGCCAGGTATTTAAGACGAAGACCGGAGAGATTTCCATTCACGCTTCCTCTGTTACCCTTCTTTCCAAGAGCCTGCAGATTCTGCCGGAGAAATTCCACGGTCTGACCAATACGGATATCCGTTACCGTCAGAGATATGTGGATCTTATCATGAACCCGGAAGTAAAAGATACCTTCATCAAACGTTCCAAAATCATCAGCGCTGTCCGTGAGTACCTTGCAGGACAGGGCTTCATGGAGGTTGAGACTCCGATGCTGGTTGCCAATGCCGGCGGAGCAGCTGCAAGACCTTTCGAGACCCACTTCAACGCACTGAACGAGGATCTGAAGCTTCGTATCTCTCTGGAGCTGTATCTGAAACGTCTGATCGTGGGCGGACTGGAGAAGGTTTACGAGATCGGTCGTGTATTCCGTAACGAGGGTCTTGACACCCGTCATAATCCGGAGTTCACCCTGATGGAGCTCTATCAGGCATACACCGATTATCACGGCATGATGGATCTAACAGAGAATCTGTACCGCTATGTGGCACAGAAGGTTCTCGGAACCACACAGATCGTATACAAAGGCATCGAGATGGATCTGGGCAAGCCCTTTGAGCGTCTGACCATGGTGGACGCTGTGAAGAAATATGCAAACGTTGACTGGAACCAGGTAGAGACTCTGGAGCAGGCAAGAGAGCTGGCAAAAGAGCACAACATCGCTTTTGAAGAGAGACATAAGAAAGGCGATATCCTGAACCTGTTCTTCGAGGAATATGTAGAGGAGCACCTTCTGCAGCCGACCTTCATCATGGATCATCCGGTGGAGATCTCCCCGCTGACCAAGAAGAAACCGGAGAACCCGGACTATGTAGAGCGTTTCGAGTTCTTCATGAACGGCTGGGAGATGGCCAACGCTTACTCCGAGCTGAACGATCCCATCGACCAGAGAGAGCGTTTCGCAGCACAGGAGGAGGCTTTCGCGGCAGGTGATGAGGAGGCAAACCACACCGACGAAGACTTCCTGAATGCCCTTGAGATCGGTATGCCGCCCACAGGTGGTATCGGCTTCGGTATCGACCGTATGTGCATGCTCCTGACCGGCGCAGAAGCCATCAGAGACGTGCTCCTCTTCCCGACAATGAAGTCCTTAGATGGTGTAAATAAGAAAAATGATGTAAATAATACAGTTTCTGAAGCACCGGAAAAAAATGTAAAAACTGAGTCTGAAAAGATTGATTTTTCTAAGGTAAAGATTGAGCCTTTGTTTGAGGAAATGGTAGACTTTGATACATTCAGCAAGTCAGATTTCCGTGCAGTAAAGGTTAAAGAGTGTGTTGCAGTACCGAAGTCAAAGAAACTGTTACAGTTCACTCTTGATGATGGAACAGGCACAGACAGAACCATTTTAAGCGGTATTCATAGCTTTTATGAGCCGGAAGAACTGGTTGGAAAGACTCTTATCGCTATCACAAATCTTCCACCGAGAGCGATGATGGGCATTGACTCTTGCGGTATGCTCCTCAGTGCTATTCACGAAGAAGAAGGCGAAGAAAAGCTCCATCTTCTGATGGTTGATGATCACATTCCAGCAGGTGCAAAGCTCTATTAAGATGAGAAACTGAGCCTTGCGGCGGTGTGCGCTTGCGAACACCGACATAAGGCGAAAAACGCACGGAGACGCCAGTCGACGTGATGTAAAGATGTACCGTTTTACCGAATAGACGGGACGTACTTCATTTGATAAAAAACTGAAAAAACAGCGATTTACATCAAACTTACATCAATTGATGCAAAATTAAGTGCAAGCAAGAAAAAATCGCATAATTAGCAGAATGAATGGGCAGTCCTGAAATCGGGATTGCCCATTTTTAAAACAAACAGAAATACAAATAGGAATTGACAGAGGTAATGAAATGTTTGAAGAATTAGGAATTAGTTTTGGCACAGCACTAATCGTCTTACTTGCATTATATTTTATAATTAAGTGGGCGGTCAAAAATGGAATAAAAGAAGCCTATAGGGATATTACAGGGAAAGTCACTACCGAGGATATTGAGGCAGAACAAATATGTAACGAAGAGGAAAAATAGTTAATAAAGAGAGGTGCATATGCTATGCCAGGTATACTCGTGGTTGAAGATGATGAAAATTTAAATCGTGGAATTACATTCTCACTGAAAAAATCCGGATATGAGGTTTTTTCAGCAGAATCAGTGAAAAAAGCGAAAAGAATTGCAAGTGATAATAATGTGGATGTTACCATTTGTGATGTGAATCTTCCGGATGGGAATGGACTGGAATTTGTAAGGTGGATGAGATGCAATTATAATACATACATTATTTGCCTTACAGCACTAGATCAGGAGATGGATCAGGTCATGGGATATGAAGCAGGGGCAGATGATTATATTACAAAGCCGTTTAGTCTTTCGGTACTTCTTTTGAAAATAGAAGCACATTTCCGCCGCAGACAGGAGAAAACGGAAGCCGGAAAGATGATTTCGGGAGATATCGTATTTATCGCAGGAGAAATGAAAGTCCTGATAAAGAGTCGTGAAATCAGTCTGACAAAAACGGAGTTGAAAATGCTGACTTTTTTTCTGCAGAATCCGAAACAGATTCTTTCAAAAACACAAATATTGGAAAATGTGTTTGATCTGGAAGGGGATTTTGTGGATGAAAATACAATCGCTGTCAATATCAGAAGACTCCGTGAGAAAATCGAAGACAACCCGGCTGCACCGGTCTATATAAAGAATATCAGAGGTCTTGGGTATATATGGAATCAGGAGGTAAGGCAGTGACAAAGAGATATCGCAAGAAGATCACAGTAGCGCTCTCCTTGGTATTACCTGTCATGTTATTGTTTGCAATATTAAATTGCTTTACCATGTATGTGTTTTATGAAGATTATAAATATAAAATGAATCTTATGACAGAGATTGCTGCAAAGGAAGAATTTTCCGGGCTGGATGCTGTTTCGGAATTGCTTAAGGATAAGGATATTGAAACTAACGAACAGGGAAGGCGATTATTGGAGCAATATGGATACTGGGGGAATAAAGGGAATGCATTTTATTCGCAATTCCGGCATCAGGTTATGGTGACCGGTGCTGTAAGCACTGTGATATGCGTGCTTTTTTTGACTTTTTTACTTTATTGGAAGAAAAAAGAAGATGCGTGTCATCAGAAAATTTTAGACCAGTTGGAAGAAATTCTGATCAGATTCCGTGAAAATAAATTTGATGATTTACTGAAAACGGAAAATCACGCAGAACTGGAAAAATTGAATGACCAGCTTGAAGCAATCGGACATCATATTCAGCTGCTAAAGGAAGAAGCACGGGAAGAAAAAGAGAGCACGAAAGAAATGGTTTCTGATATTTCTCACCAGTTAAAGACACCGGTTGCAGCTTTGGATATATGTTTTAGTGTGCTGATGCAGAATGACTTAAGTGCCATAGAACAGGAGGAGTTTCGTGTCCGTTGTCGGAGTGCTCTGGATGGACTGGAGACATTATTGCAGTCGCTTCTTGAAATATCCAAGATGGAAACTGGACTGATTCAGATGAATAAGAAAAAACTTCCGCTTATGGATACTGTCATATCTGCTGTGAACCGTACTTATCCCAAAGCGGATGAGAAAGAAATTGAATTCGTTTTTGACTATGAAAAAGAGCTGGAAGCATGCACGATTATGCAGGACAAAAGGTGGCTTGGTGAAGCTGTGATCAACGTTCTGGATAATGCAATCAAGTACAGCCCGAATGGTTCAAAAATATTTATCCGGTTACAAAAAAGAAACGATCTTGTAAGAATGGAAATTGAGGATCAGGGAATTGGTATTCCGAAGAATGAGTATCACAAAATTTTTCAACGATTTTACAGAGGAAGTTCCAAGGAGGTCATGGAAAAGAGTGGTACAGGAATCGGACTTTTTCTATCGAGAGAAATTATCGAAAAACACGCAGGTACGATTACGGTAACCTCCGGCAAAAAGAAAAAAGGAAGCACGTTTGTGATTCAATTACCATATGTTGGTTAAATTTTAAGTGAGCAGAAATCTTACAATTCTGTAAGACTTCTGCTCGTTTTTTGAAAGTGAAATGAAAGATTGTCCTGATACAATTTGGATGTAGGTTGAAAAATGACCAAATATATAAACAGGCAAAGAAAGCGTGCTGAAAAGGTACGCTTTACAGAATTGAAAAGGAGGCAACACATGAGTGTGATATTAGAAACCAAGCAGCTTTGTAAGTTTTATGGCGCAGGTGAGAATCAGGTCAAAGCGGTCAATCAGGTGGACATTCAGATTGAGCAGGGAGAATTTGTCGCAATTGTTGGAAAGTCAGGTTCCGGTAAAAGTACATTACTTCATATGCTTGGAGGGCTAGACACCCCGACAAAAGGCAGTGTTACTTTAGCAGGGAAAGATTTATACAGGATGAAGGAAGATGCCCTTGCTGTTTTCCGCAGAAGAAAAATCGGATTTGTTTTTCAGGCATTTAATCTGGTTTCATCTGTTAATGTCTGGGAAAATATTGTACTGCCACTGGGGCTGGATGGAAGAAAAGTGGATGAAGCGTATGTAAATGATATCATTGCAACTCTGGGGATTGAAAACCGGATTTATAATCTGCCAAATCAGTTATCCGGAGGACAGCAGCAGAGAGTAGCAATTGCAAGAGCACTGGTGAATCGTCCGGAAATTATATTTGCAGATGAGCCGACAGGAAATCTTGATTCTAAGACCAGTGATGAGGTAATCGCCCTGCTTAAGATGACAGCAAAAAAATATGGACAGACAATTGTAATGATTACCCATGATGACGAAATTGCACAGGTCGCTGACCGTATTCTGGTGATTGAGGACGGACAGGTGGTGGATTTCAGATGAAGACAATAAGCAGGATTGCATATAGCAATGACAAAAAGAACAGGACAAGAAGTATACTGATTATGATGTCCATATGTCTGACTACGATGCTGCTTGTGATTATCAGTACTGTGGGAAATGGAATGATACGTTTACAGAAAAGTCAGGCGGCAAGCTCATACGGAAGCAACTACGGCCTGTTTATCGCCGCAGATGGTACGCAATTAAAAGAAGTGGAACGCAGAGCTGAGATATCTGATATCGGCATCATGTGTACGGAGGGCATCCTGAAAGGAAATGAAAATGGCGGCTTTGTCAGTGCGGATGAAACGGTCAGGAAAATGCTTCCCTATAATCAGGAATATGTGTTGAAGGAAGGTACCTATCCGGAAAAGGCGCAGGAAATTGCCGCAGGACGCGCTTTCTTTGATGCAGTGGGATACCATGATGTAAAGGTCGGAGACACCGTAACATTGGAGTACCGTTCCGGCATGCAGTCGGAATACGCACCGGTGGAATTTACTGTCAGCGGGATTTTATATGACCGGGATGAATATACCATCGAGGCTTCCTATGTTGTATTCGGTTCGCAGGATTTTTATAATGAGCGTGTTGCGGAGGGTGACAGGCAATATAATATCTATTTTACCTTGAGCGATTCTGCAAATGTATCTATGAATAATGTTGCGCCTGTTATAAAAGAAATCGCGGATTCCTGCGGCATTGACCAGAAAAACGTGATCATCAATGACCTCTACCTGCAGTGGGTATTGCAGCCGAGCTATGAAATGATTGTGGTTTGTGGAACCCTGATCCTCGGAATCGTGCTGTTTTCCGTTGTGGTCATTTATAATATCTTCCAGGTCGGGATCGCCCAGAAGGTTCAGGAGTACGGAAAAATCAAGGCGCTGGGTGCAACCAGAAAGCAGATGAAGCAGTTGATCTTTCGTGAGGGCATTCTTCTGGCGATTCCTTCGATACCGCTGGGGCTGCTGTTTGGTTTCCTGATTGCAAAAGTCAGCTTCAACTGGCTGGTGGAGCAGGGAAATCTGGTATCGTCCGGAATCAAGAACCATCAGGTGCCTCTGTTTTCACTGACAATTATGCTCATCTGCATTTTTGTATCGTTTCTTACGGTCGTTTTGGCTCTGCGCAAACCCATGAAAATTGTTTCCCGGATTTCACCCATCGAAGCGACACGGTATCTTGACGGCTCCAAAACGCAAAAACAGGGCAGACGAAAAGGCAGAAAAGATGTCACCGTTTTCTCCATGGCAATGGCAAATGTGACAGGCAATCCGAAAAGAACCATTGCTACGATTCTTACCATGGGGCTTTCCTGTGTATTGTTTGTAATTATCTCTAATTATGTTGGGAATATTGATACGGAGCACGAGGCGCGGATTGCAATCAACCATGGACAATTTGAGTTGCAGCTGGATTATTCCCAGAATTATGATGAAGCCTATTCGGAGAATAATCTGGACACAATCCTACAGAACAACCCACTGAATGATTCTTTGATTAAAGAAATCAAATCCATTCCCGGTGTAACGGATGTACTGACGAGAGAAATCGTCTCTGCAGATTTGAACGGAACAAAATTTCCGGTTGCAATCGTAAATCAAGAGGATTTTGAAATGATGCGCGGGGGTGGCGATATCGGTTCCATGGACTATGCACAGGCTGTCAAAAACGGGGATGTTTTCTTTGGCTGGTCCATGTGGATGGAAGCTGACGGGTATTCTGCGGGTGCACCGATTACATTCAACTTTGATAACGGAAGCGGAACCTATACCTATCATGGAAAAATCGCAGGCTCCTTTGTAAGCGCGGACACTTATCTGGTCATTCCGGAAGAAGTATACCGCTCTGTAAATCCGAAAGAGACATCTTATGGATACCTGTGGGTGGATTGTGCTAAAAAAGATGTGGCATCTGTAGAGCAAAGCCTGAATGACCTGCTCTCCGATACTTCTCATATCAAGCTGAACACCTATCACGCAGAATTGCAAACCGCAGAATACGCAAGCCGTATGATGAAGCTTGGCTGCTATCTGTTCATGGCAATTGTCGGTCTCATTGGGTTTATGAATCTGGCAAACACCATGATCATCAATATCACCACGAAGAAGCAGGAATACGGTGTGCTGCAAGCGGTAGGCATGACCAATAAGCAGTTGAATCTGAGCTTACAAATACAGGGCTTGATTTTTACGGTTGGCACCATCTGCGTCGCACTTGCTGCCGGTCTGCCCCTTGGCTATGCACTGTTTTCCTATGCGAAGCATAATGGGATTTTTGGAATGAACGTTTATCACGTTCCTCTTATCCCGATTCTTGTTATGATTCTTCTGGTTGGTATTCTACAAATTGTGCTTTCCTGTGTTTTAAGCAGTAATCTGAAAAAGGAAACGCTGGTAGAAAGAATAAGGTATCAGGGATAGCAAGTATTGCTGGGATATTCTCAGTATCATAGTGGCGATAACGAGTACAGCTATTGCAATTTACTTTGGGGAATGGATAAAATCAGTTATTCCTATAGATCTCATTATGTTGTTGCTACTGGTACATATGGTTTATATCGGAATCAGATGTTATGTGAAAGAACGGGGACATTATTAGGGAATAAATAGGATATTGAGAAAACGATGATGTAAACTGTCGTTTTCTCAATTTTTTACTTTATAGGAAAGACCGCCTTCGGCGCTCTCTTGAATTAAAAAATGCCCGCACGGAGGCGGGCACGACAACAAGACGGTCATTGGATTAGAAGATGTAAAAACCTTCTTCTCCAAAGCCGTCATCAAGTTCATCATCGTTTAGAAAATAATCCATATCCAGAAGTTCTTCCTCGCTCATGCGGCGAATGTCCCTGGAAGACATTCCTTCTGGTGGGTTATCCATGTATTTTTTGCGCAGTTTCTCGATATCTGGTTTCATGGTGTTTTCCTCCTTTGAGAGGATTATATCACAGAATCCATGAAATTTATGCAGAAGACTGCTTTCTACGAGATCGGGACATTGCTTTCTCGTACATTTCTTCGAGGGAGACGCGTTTGTGGTTATAGTAAAGTTCCAGAAAGAGCATTTCATGTTTACAATCCGGACAGTTCAGTGGATCATATTCAAAAGAAGAAAGGATAGCAGTCCGCCATCTGTTGAAACTGCGAAATACATGGCGTTTTTCTTTTGAAACTGCCAGGTAAAGATTTTTATCTATTTTGCGGTGCCGGGCATAAAGCCCGCCATAGCGGATCATTTTAAAGTGCTTTTCCGGGATATGCCGGATCAGACGTTTGATGAAATCCATTGCGGGAATGGTTTCCTGGATGTATTTATCATCTTCATGACGGTTGTAATGAAATGTAACGGTGCCGGCATACTCATCATAGTTGTCAATTCTGGATGTGGCAATGACTGGGCGCCCAAGATAACGTCCGATGTATTTTGCGACTGTTTCCGGGTTGCATTTGTTTGGTTTTGCATAAACATAAAATCCATCTTTATGGTTTGTATAGCACTGGGATTTTACTTTTTTGAAAGATGATCCAAGCTTGCGTTCCATTTCATCAAGCAGTGCAGTGCGGAAAGCATTACGCAGATAAGTGTAATTGAAGTGATGGACTGGACGCCAGAACCCATCATCGCTGTGTCCACCTTCGGATATGAGACAATGAATATGTGGATTCCATTTTAAATCCCTGCCAAAAGTATGGAGAACCATAATAAAACCAGGTGTATAGTTTTTGACTTGTTCATTTTGAAGAACATATGTGAAATGACACTGGTAACAGCGTGGAAAAGGTAGTTGAGCAGAGTACGGTTTTCCAGGAAAAAGTCACGAAGATTTTCATCAATCGTAAAGACACAATGGCGGTGTTTGACATTAATCAACTTAAAGGACATGGAAGTAGTACGTTCCATAGAATATTTGTTTCCGCAGGTAGGGCAGAAACGACTGTGACAACGGAATGGAACAAATTTAAGCTTGCCGCAGTGCGGACATCCATACATGGCACCGCCAAAAGATGGATCACCACAGTTGATCATCTTATCAATGTTTTCCGTTTCAGAAGATCTGAGATGGAGTGTACATTTGATTTCTTCATAGTAGTCAGTAAAGATTCTTTGTAAAATATTCATAAGGCTATTATGCAGGAAAAAACAGAAAAAAGAAACCCCTATCCCCTCAAGATTGAGGGGCAGGGGAGTTGAAGTGTCGAAGACACTTTTTTGTGTAATAAATGATTATTCCTCCGCACCCAGCCAGTTTGTCTTAAAGAGATAAAACAGAAACACGATTGAGCTCAGGGTCCAGGTCAGGGGATAGGCCCAGAAGACGACTCGGATGGAGTGAATGAAGTGGACGGTGACGGTGATGTAGGTGACGCGGATCACGCACCAGCAGACCATCATGACGATCATAGGGACGATGGATTTCCCGGCACCACGGAGGATTCCGGCGGCACAGTGGGAGAAGGCCAGCAGGAAATAGAAGAGGGCGGCGGTCCGGGCCTGGGTGGTTCCATACTGGATGACTTCCGGCGTACGGTTGAAGGCGGAAATCATATAGGGAACGAAGATGAACATGACGACACCCACCAGCTCCGCCAGAGTGATGGAACAGAGGACGCCGAACCGGGCGCCTTTTTTCACGCGGTCATATTTCTTCGCACCGATATTCTGGCTGGTGAAGGTGGTCATGGACAGGGCAAAGCAGGTCACGGGGAGAAAAGCGAAGCCCTCCACTTTTGAGTAGGAACCGCAGCCGGCCATGGCCATTTTTCCAAAGGAGTTGATGTTGGACTGAACCACCACGTTGGCCAGGGCTATGATGGAGTTCTGAAGGCCGGCGGGAAGACCGTTGGAGATGATCTGCCGGAGCATGAAGAAGTCCAGCCGGATTTTTTTCAGGGAAACCCGATATTCCTCGGGGCTTCTTAAGAGCTGCCGGAGACAGAGAGCGGCGCTCAATGCCTGGGAAATTGTGGTGGCGAGAGCCGCTGCGCCGACGCCGAAGCGGAAACCGGCGACCAGGATCAGGTCCAGAATCACATTTGTGATGGAGGAGATGATCAGGTAGTAGAGCGGATGTCTGGAATCGCCGACGGCCTGAAGGATTCCGACGAAAATATTGTACATGACGAAAAAGATCGAGCCTGCAAAATAGACCTGAAAATAAACCGTTGAATTTGGAAGCACTTCATCCGGAGTGCCCATGAGAATCAGGATTTTCGGAGCGAAGATCACGCCGACGAGAGAGAGAACGACGCCGCAGATCAGGCCGAAAGCGATGGTGGTATGGATCGAGCGCTGGAGCGACTCCTTTTCACGGGCGCCAAAATACCGGGCGATCACGACTCCGGCACCCACGGCAATACCGTTGAAAAAACCGACCAGAAGAAAAATCAGGTTGCCGGAAGAGCTGACTGCGGCCAGGGCATTGCTCCCGAGAAAATTTCCCACAATGAGGGAATCGGCCATGTTATAAAGCTGCTGAAAAAGGTTTCCGAGAAAGAGGGGAATGGCGAAAGCGACGATGCTTTTCCAGATCGTTCCCTCGGTCATCGAAGTGGTGTTTTTTGTTTGTGATGCCATCAGAAAAAGACTCCCATCTGCCGTAAAAGGCTGTAATTATATCCATTGTAATCAATAAAAAAGGAAACGTCAATGTTCGAGAGAGGCGGACACGGGGAAAAACAGCAGGTCTTAAGAGAAAAGACAGGATTTTTCATAAAAAAGATAGGCATTTTTCTGAAAATCTGCTAGAATAAGAGTAGTCTCCCAAATAAGGGAACGAAGTTTAGGAAAGAACAAGCGAGGAGCTTCCTGTATAATTCAAATATAGGGAATTCCAAGAAAGAAGGTTGAGAAAAAGAAATACCTCAGAGTAAAAT
>NZ_JAJEPR010000043.1:0-24650 GCF_020686945.1 Fusicatenibacter faecihominis
TCCCTGGCGGAAAAAAGAAACCGTCAGGAAAGAAGAAACAAAAAAAGCAGAAAAGAAAGAGAACAGGAAAAGCGTAGGAAGAAGCAGGAACGGGATCGTAGGAAACAGAAAAACATTCCTACAACTGCACAGCAGAGTATTCCGTATATTCGGATGCTGCAGGATGGTATCTGCCAGGTGACAAAGACCTTTTTCTCTAAGACAATTCAGTTTTATGACATCAATTATCAGCTGGCTTTAAATGAGGATAAGACCACGATATTTGAGAATTACTGTGATTTTTTAAATTACTTTGATTCTTCCATCAGTGTGCAGCTGTCCTTTATCAATCAGCAGGTGGATGTGGCTGAATTTGAGAAAAGTATTGATATTCCGGATCAGAACGATGACTTCAATGCCATTCGTGAGGAGTACCGGACCATGTTAAAAAATCAGCTTTCCAAGGGAAACAATGGTCTGGTGAAAACCAAGTATATCACTTTTGGAATCGAAGCAGAAAGCCTGAAGGTGGCAAGACCAAGGCTTGAAAGGATTGAAGCCGATATCCTGAACAACTTTAAAGTTCTGGGAGCACAGGCACATTCCTTAAATGGTCTGGAGCGACTGGAGATTCTGTATCATGTGTTCAACCAGGATCGGATTGAACCATTTAAGTTCCAGTACAAGATGCTGCCGGAAACAGGATTAAAGACCAAAGACTTTATTGCACCAACTTCCTTTAACTTTTCCAAGAATCAGACATTTCTGATGGGAAAGACTATGGGAAGCGTGAGTTATCTGCAGATCCTGGCACCGGAACTTACAGACCGGATGCTTGCAGATTTCCTGGATGTGGATGACAG
This sequence comes from Fusicatenibacter faecihominis, assembly GCF_020686945.1. Taxonomy (NCBI): domain Bacteria; kingdom Bacillati; phylum Bacillota; class Clostridia; order Lachnospirales; family Lachnospiraceae; genus Fusicatenibacter; species Fusicatenibacter faecihominis. The sequence continues at coordinate 843 of NZ_JAJEPR010000043.1, forward strand.
CATCAATGTCAATATTCATATCCAGTCCATTGACCAGAGTTCTGCGATCAAGATGATCAAGAGCAAGATTTCAGATTTGGATAAGATGAAGATTGAAGAGCAGAAGCGGGCGGTACGTTCCGGGTATGACATGGATGTGCTTCCATCGGATCTTGTGACCTACGGGGAAGAAGCAAAGAATCTGCTGGAAGATTTACAGTCCAGAAATGAGCGTATGTTTCTTGTGACAGTGTTGGTGATGAATACCGCAAAGAAGCGTCAGAAGCTGGATAACAATATCTTCCAGGTACAGGGTATCGCACAAAAATACAACTGTTCCTTAAAACAGCTGGACTATCAGCAGGAAGCAGCATTGATGTCCTGTATTCCACTGGGAGTCAATCGAATTGAGATTCAGAGAGGGCTTACCACATCGGCAACAGCGATCTTTGTGCCATTTACGACACAGGAACTGTTCCAGGAAGGGGAAGCTCTTTATTATGGATTGAATGCATTATCCAACAACATGATTATGGTTGACCGGAAGCGTCTGAAGAACCCGAATGGACTGATTTTTGGTACACCTGGTTCCGGTAAATCCTTCTCAGCAAAAAGAGAAATTACGAACTGTTTCCTGATTACGGAGGACGATATTATTATTTGTGATCCAGAAGCCGAGTATTATCCACTGGTGCAGGCACTGCACGGACAGGTCATCCGGATTTCACCGGTATCAGACCAGTATATCAATCCGATGGATCTGAACCTGAATTATTCAGAGGAAGATAATCCGCTGTCCTTAAAGGCAGATTTTATTCTGTCCCTGTGTGAACTGATTGTCGGTGGAAAGAATGGACTGGAACCGGTAGAAAAGACGATCATTGACCGTTGTGTGCGGCTGGTCTATCAGGAATATCTCGCTGATCCGGTGCCAGAGAAGATGCCGATACTGGAGGATTTATATAATCTGTTGCGGAAACAGGAAGAGCCGGAAGCACAGCGTCTGGCAACTTCATTGGAGATTTACGTTACAGGTTCCCTAAATGTATTTAATCATCGCACAAATGTGGACATCAACAACCGTATCGTATGTTTTGATATCAAGGAGCTTGGAAAACAGCTGAAGAAGATCGGGATGCTGATTGTGCAGGACCAGGTATGGAACCGAGTGACGATCAACCGTTCCGCTCATAAATCCACCCGTTACTATGTGGATGAATTCCATCTTCTCTTAAAAGAAGAACAGACAGCAGCCTACAGCGTGGAAATCTGGAAGCGATTCCGTAAATGGGGCGGTATTCCGACAGGAATTACCCAGAACATTAAGGATCTTTTAGCTTCCAGGGAAATCGAGAATATTTTTGAAAACTCTGATTTTATCTATATGCTCAACCAGGCATCCGGTGACAGGCAGATTCTGGCTAAACAGTTGAATATTTCACCAACCCAGCTGTCTTATGTAACCAACAGTAATGAGGGTGAAGGACTTCTGTTCTATGGAAATGTGATTATTCCGTTTGTAGACAGATTCCCGAAGAATTCCCTTTATAAGATTATGACAACCCGCCCGGAGGAAACAGCCGAAGCAGGGTAATACAGGAGGAGTAAAACAATGTTACAGGTAATTTCATATGGATTGACATTTTGTGGCGGTGCTGTATTTGGCATCGCTTTTCTTTGTTTATTACAGGCAGGCAAAGGATATCCAAAGAAGGAGGAGTAAGCAGTGGCAGAACAGAGAATGAAAGTCAGGGATAAGAAAGTTCATAAAATGACCAGGGATGGTCTGGTGGAAGAAAACCTGACAGATAAATCTTCTGTTCGTGTCAGTAACCGTGCAAGCGATGTGCAGATGGGAAGAAAACAGGGAGAAAAAGAAGTAAGCCTTGTGGATAAGTCTCCCCGACAGCCAGAACAGCGTGGGAAAGTCCGACCATCTGTGCAGAAATCTAGGGATGCACCGGCACTGATGCGGACAGAGAAGCAGAGTGAGGACTTCGGACAGAGCAGAAAGCAGCATAACCGGAAAAGGATTCGTGCAGAAGCTGAAAAAGAATCCAGAATGTCAGAGACTTCCAAAGAGAGTTCATCTGGCAGATTGAGAGAAAAGAAAGCTGATCTTTCAGAATCCAGAGGGGATAGCCGGAGAAAGCAGACCGGCGGCAGTAAGAAACCAAAGCAGAAACAGCATCTGAAATTTGCTTATGAGGAAACTGGTGCTTCTGTGAAAAATGACAGGGAAACAGATAAGCTGAACCAGATGGATGCGGATGGCGTGAATTTCCGTCATCAGAAGCAGAAGGAACAAGCCAGAAAGTTTTCTTATGAGGAAGCTAAAAAGAAAACAGAAGCGAAGAACCACTCGAAAAAGGCACAGGTCTATCATGCACAGGATGGAGAGAACTCTGGTAAGAAAAAATCCCGACTGAAATTTGGCGAAGAGGAATCTGTGAAAACAGAAAAAACTTCTGTTGTCAAGAAAGCAGGAAGTGCAGCTTCCGCAGCATTGCACCGTGAGATCAGCAAAAATGAAGACGATAATGCGGCGGTAGAAGGTGCCCATAAGTTAGAAGAAAGCGGCGAAGGTGTTTACCGGCTTGAAAAGAGAAGTGCCAGACGCAGGAAACGGAGGGCATCCAGAAAAAGAAGCAGACTTGAAAGACAGGAAGAGAAACAGACACAGGCGGCAGCCCGTCAGGAGCAGAAGAAACTGAAAAAACAGATTCAGAAGCAACAGATCAAACGGGATTATGCCAAAGCGAAGCGAAGTGAACAGACAGTAGGAACAGCTGCAAAAGGTACGATTGATTATATCAAGAAGATTGGCGGCAAAGTCACCAACTTCTTTAAAGAAAATCGGAAGGTGTATATCAGTGTAGCAGTTCTGATCGGATTGATGTTTCTGATCATAACGAATGTCACGTCATGCTCTGCAGTGTTTTTACAAAATGTGATCACCTATACAGGAACCAGTTATCTGTCATCGGATCAGGCAATCCGGGAAGCGGAACTGTATTACACACAGCTGGAAGCTAATCTGCAGGAGCGGATCAACAACATGGAATCTGAAGAACCAGGACATGATGAGTACCGTTATGATATCGGTCCGATAGAGCATGATCCGTTTATCCTGATCAGTTATCTGTCTGCAAAATATGAGGAGTTTACCTTTGAGCAGGTGAAGCCGGAGCTGGATGCCTTGTTTGCAGAGCAATATCATCTGACTACTGAAGCAGTCAATGAGACTGTAACGGAGACAGCAACAGTAAGAGTTGGAGAATCTTTGGGACAGGTTGTGACCAGTGGATATTGTAACTGTCCAATCTGTTGTGGTATTTGGAGCGGAGGACCGACTGCCAGTGGAGCATATCCAACTGCCAATCATACCTTAGCGGTAGATGCTTCCAATCCGTTTGTTCCAATGGGAACAAAGGTAGTTATGAATGGTGTCGAATATACCGTAGAAGATACCGGAGCTTTCGCAAGATACGGTGTACAATTTGATGTCTATTATGACAGTCATGCGGCAGCATCTGCACATGGACATCAGACCTGGGAATGTTATCTTGCAGATGATAACGGAAGCAATGAAGTCGAAGTGACCAGAACCAGAGATGTGGACACGCTGAATGTAACATTGACCAGTGGAAACCTGATGTCAATCTGTCAGGACAGGTTGGGATTCTTCCAGAAAGAACTGTTCAGTGCTTATAACGATACGAAAGGTAATTTACAGATGTTTGCGACACCAGTTGATTTTAACTGGTATTCCAGTGTGACCAGCTATTATGGATATCGGATTCATCCAATTTCAGGAGCAAATCAGTTACACAATGGTATGGATATCGGAGTACCGGAAGGGACAAAAGTGATGGCAGGGCTGACCGGAACGGTTACAACTTCTGCTTATAACGACAGCTATGGCAATTATGTTGTAATCAAGGACAGTAAAGGCTATGAACTGCGGTATGCACATTTAAGCAGCCGGAGTGTATCTGCAGGTGCATCTGTCACGAAAGGTGATGTGATAGGTCTTGTAGGAAATACTGGAAATTCTACAGGAAGCCATCTTCACATTGAACTTTTGAAAAATGGAGAGCGGTTGAACCCGATCTTTTATCTGGAAACAGGAGAAGGGGCAGGCTTTGGCGGTAATGAATATACCAGTGAAGCAGCGCAACGTTTACTGGAAGAGGCTGCAAAATATCTTGGAACACCGTATGTGTGGGGCGGATACTCTCCTAGCGGATTTGACTGTTCCGGATTTGTAAGTTATTGCCTGGTTCATTCAGGGGTTAGAAACACCGGAAGACTGACGGCACAGGGATTGTACAACATTTGTACACCTGTATCACAGTCAGATGCACAGCCAGGAGACCTGATCTTCTTTACCGGAACCTACGATGCAGGAGAACCAGTAACGCATATTGGAATCTATGTGGGCAATGGTCAGATGATCCATTGTGGGCATCCGGTTCAGTACACGTCCATCAACTCTCCATACTGGCAGAGCCATTTCTATGGATTCGGGCGATGGTAAGGAAAAGGGCGGTATAACAGCCGTCCGGAAAGGAAAAGAGATGAAAAGTCTTGAAAAAGCAACGGCAGATTATGAGAAAGCCAAGGAAAAAATGGAAGCATCCAAAGCCAGATATGAAGCAGATTTAAAGCGGTTCAAGGCTGCGGAGATTGCAAAAACAGAAGCGGAAAATCTGGAAATTGTAAGAATTATCCGTGCAATGGATATGAGCATTCCGGAATTGGAAGCTTTCAAAAAGAGAATGAAAAATGAGTTGCCCGGCAGGGTAGAAATACAGAAGGAGGAAACAAAAGCCGATGATGAATCTGGAAAAAATGAAACAGAAGAGAACAACTACTAAAAGCAGGGTGAAAAAGAGTCTGCTTGCAGCAACGACATTTCTTTGCCTGACAACACCTTTGCTCCAGACACAGACTGCTTATGCAGCTGAGAATACCACATCTGCAATCACGATTGAGAAACCAGATGGCTGGAAACAGGGCGAAACAAGCATTGCTGTTACGGTAGATGCCAGTCATATGCCTGAAGGTTTCTCAATAGCAAAGATTGAAGTAAAAGCAGGAAAAGATGGAAGCTGGCAGGATGTAACCGGAAGCGGAAGTATCACGATCACAGGAAATCAGACAGTGTATGTGCGTGTGACAGATGGTGAGGGGAAGGTCTATGAGCAGAATCGCTCTATTAAGTGTTATGACACGGAAAAGCCGACACTTTCTGCATCACTGACAGATGGTGTGCTGACGATTCAGGGAAATGATACCGTTTCCGGTATTGCTTCTGTGACAGTTAATGGCACCACTTATACAGACTTGAAGGATGGAATGTTGAAAGTGCAACTGACACAGAAAGATTTTACAACAAAACAGATTGAAATCACGGTAACGGATGGTGCCGGAAATACTTCTGAGAAGTATGTACTGCAGAATCCTTATTATGAATGGGCAAAGAAGCAGGCAGAGAAACAGAAAACCTCCAGTGACAGCAATGGTGCAATGGCAACTACGACCAGTGTAGATGCAACGGGGCCTGAAAAAACAACGACTTCTCCGCTTCCGCAGGATGCACAAGCTTCTGAGCCGACAGATGCAAAAGGAACCGTGGATGATCGGACAGTGACAGGTATTGAGGAACAGCTTAATAAAGAAGGCGAGACAGCAGATTCTGTTACTAAAACAGCTACGGAAGGCACAAAAGAGTTTTATACCATTTCAACTAAGAGTGGTAAGATTTTTTATCTGATCATCGACAATTCAAAATCTCAGGATAATGTGTATTTCCTTACAGAAGTCAGCGAGAAAGATCTGATGAACTTCACACTTTCTGATTCCGTGACACTTCCGGAAGTAGATACTGTTTATGCAGAACCAGAGAAACAGGCTGAAGACGAAAAGCCGGAAACGACAGAGACAGATGAGAAAGATAAGGTAGAGGATGAAATCCAGATGCCAGAAGATGAAAGTTCAATTGGAACGTATCTTTTGATTGCACTGGTTGCAGTCGGAGCTGTGGCAGGAGGATATTACTTCAAAGTCTATAAACCAAAGCATGAATATGATGACGAGGATGAGATGGAAGAGGATGAAGATGAATCCGAAGATTCAGAATCTGAAAAGCGGGAAGTAGACGATGCAGATGAGCAGGAAGAAAGTATAGAACCGGAAATCCTGAGAGATGAAGATTTCAATGATAATGTGCTGGAAGATGAAGAAGAGGAGCAGGAGTAAATGAAATTAGTGATTGCAGAAAAGCCATCGGTTGCGATGGCGCTGGCTTCCGTGCTTGGAGCCAGAACAAGAAAAGATGGCTACGTGGAGGGAAACGGTTATATCGTTTCCTGGTGCGTAGGACATCTGGTTGGATTATGTGATGCATCGGAATACGATGAAAAATATAAAAAATGGAGATATGATGATCTGCCGATTGTGCCGGAATGCTGGAAACACAGGGTATTGGAAGGTACGAAAAAGCAGTTTGGAATCTTGAAAAAACTGATGCGAGATTCCGAAGTAGATGAAGTAATCTGTGCTACAGATGCCGGGCGGGAAGGAGAACTAATCTTCCGTCTGGTGTATGAGCAGGCAGGATGCAAAAAGCCGATGAAGCGGCTATGGATCTCTTCCATGGAGGAACAGGCAATTAAAGATGGATTTGCGTCATTAAAAGACGGTTCGTGTTATGACAGTCTCTATCAGTCAGCACTTTGCAGGGCAAAGGCAGACTGGCTGGTGGGAATCAATGCGAGCCGTCTTTTTTCCGTTCTGTATAACCAGAATCTAAAAGTTGGAAGAGTGCAGACACCGACACTTGCCATGATCGTGGATCGAAATCAGAAGATTAAGGAATTTACCAAAGAAAAATATTATATGGCTCATATCAAGTTTGACGAGATGGATGCGGTCACAGAGCATTTTCAGAAAAAAGAAGATGCAGATAAAGTGGCTGCGGACTGTATGGAGCGTATGTGCGAAGTGGAGAAGGATGATGTGAAAGAGAAAACGGTCCGCTCTCCGAAACTTTATGATCTGACCACTCTGCAGAGGGAAGCAAACAGAATGTTTGGCTATACCGCACAGCAGACATTGGATGCCGTGCAGGAGATGTATGAGCATAAGCTTGTCACCTATCCGAGAACAGATAGCCAGTATTTGACAGATGAGATGGGAGAAAGCACTGAAACACTGATTCTGATGTTACTTGGGAAAATGCCTTATGTTGAAGGTCTGAAATATCAACCAGATGTGAGTAAGGTATTAAATTCAAAGAAAGTATCCGATCACCATGCGATTATCCCAACCATGGAAGTAGCCAAAGCAGATATTGGTGAACTGAAAGAACGAAACCGCAAGATTTTGTATCTGATCAGTGCCAGGGTACTGACAGCAACTGCGGATCCTTATATTTATGAGAGCCATAAATGTCAGATTACCTGTAATTATCATACGTTTTATTTCACAGCAAAGAAAACAAAGCAGGAAGGATTCAAGGCAATCGAAAATAAATTAAAACAGTTCTTTGGAGTAAAGATTGAGAAAGAAGAGCAGGAGCTGGATATTTGGGCAGGCAAGCATTATGGTCCCTGTGATTCTTTTGTATCGGAGCATTTTACACAGCCACCGAAACAGTACACAGATGTGATATTTTGTGAGCGTAAGGAGTGGATAGGAATTGAAGAAAGGAGTTCAGCATGAGAAGAAAAAAAGATAAAAGCAATGGCATTACTGCTTTGTATGAAAGACTGTCTCGTGATGATGATAATGCTGGAGAGAGTAACAGTATAGTTCATCAAAAGCAAATGCTTGAAGATTATGCTATGAAACATGGTTTTACGAATCTTGTTCATTTTACCGATGATGGTTGGAGTGGAGCGACCTTTGACAGACCTTCATGGAACAGACTTGTTGAAGGTGTTAAAAACGGAGAAATCACTGCCTGTATCTGCAAAGATATGTCCAGAATCGGCAGAGACCATTTGCAAGTAGGTTTTTTCACTGACATTCTGTTTAGAGAAAAGGAAGTTCGATTTATAGCAATCAATAATGGTATTGACAGTGACCGTCAAGAAACCAGTGAGTTTGCCCCTTTTCTGAATATCATGAATGAGTGGTTTGTCAGGGACACAAGTAAGAAAATTAAAGCTGTACTGAAATCCAGAGGTTCTTCCGGCAACGCTCATACAAGTAATATCCCACCATACGGCTATTTGAAAGACCCCGAAAACCCCGACCATTGGATTATTGATGAAGAAGCTGCTGAAGTAGTCCGCAGAATTTATCGCATGACTATTGAGGGAAAAGGACCTTATCAGATAGCAAGAGAACTTTCAGAAGAAAAAATTGAAAGACCATCTTATTATCTTGGCAAAAAGGGACTTGGAAATCATGCAAGCAACTATGACAAAGAAAATCCGTATATGTGGCGAGGAAATCAGGTTACTACTCTGATTGCCCGACCAGAGTATATCGGAAAGACTGTCAACTTCAGGACATTCAAAAATTCCTATAAGGACAAAAAGACGAAAAGGGCAGATAAGGAAGATTGGGTGGTTTTTGATGATACACAAGAGCCTATTGTCGATGAAGAAACATGGCTGCTTGCTCAAAAGTTAAGACAGAATGTAAGAAAAGCAGATCCTATGGGCGAGCCTAATGTTTTGACCGGAAAGATTTACTGTGCTGATTGTGGTGCGCCGATGTATAATCACAGGCAGCGGAAAGGGCGAGAAAGAATATACTATACTGCCAAAGGCGAAAAAAGGACAAGTTATTCCAATCCGGCAGATTGTTATGAATGTTCCACATATAATCTTGCTTATCAGAAGTATGACCGACATTGTACTTGCCACCATATTTCAACAAAAGCACTTAAAAGCATCATTCTGAAAACCATACAGGAGACTTGCCATTATGTTTCTTTGAATGAGCGGGAGTTTGTTTATTCTCTGCAAGAAGAATCGGCGATGAAAGATATTGCTGTTTCTGAAACTGTAAAAAACCGCATTGAAAGAAATCAGAAGCGAGTTCACGAACTGGATATGCTTATCAGGAAAATCTATGAAGATAATGTGATTGGAAGATTGCCGGACAGACTTTTTCAGAGTATGCTTACTGATTATGAAAATGAGCAGAACGAGCTGAACAAGATTATTGAGACTGACACCGCTGATATGCAACGGATTATAGGCGGTCAAAATAATGTGGAGCGTTTTCTAAAGCTGGTTAAAAAGTATGAGAATATTACAGAACTTACTTCTGCCATGATAAATGAATTTATCGACAAAATTCTGGTTCACGAGCCACAAGGAAAAGGTGCAGACCGCACCACAGAGGTGGAGATATATCTTAACTATGTCGGGCAATTTCAAGTACCTGTGGAGCAGCATGAACCAACAGAGGAAGAAAGGATTGCTGCTGAAAAAGAGGCGGAACGACTTCGCAGAAAACGAGAATCCAATCGTAAGTATATGAAAAAGATTCGTGAGAAATCAAAAGAATTTGCGGAGCATGAGCGTATAGCAGAAGAAAAAAGTTCTGATAGCAATGTGTGTGTTGAACAGAACGTCACAAGCAAATCAAATCGGCAAAAAGTGAAAGGAGAAAAAATAGCATGACAGAATTGAAATCACGAATCCATGACAAAAGCAACGGTCTGGACTATGTTCTTGTGGGCGATTACTATGTGCCGGACTTGAAGCTACCGGAGGAACACCGCCCTATCGGTATGTGGGGCAGACTGCACAGGACATATTTGGAGCAGTACCGCCCTACAAGGTTCTCTGCCCTCTGTTTATCCGGCGAACTGCATACTTACCTTGCTGACCTGGACGAACAGGCAACGGAAAGGTGCAGCCTTATCATTGAGCAGATGAAACAAGCCGAGGGCGTGACCGAAACCATGAAAGCAGACAATCAGATGTTGTGGGTACAGTCCATGAACTCTATCCGTAACCGAGCCGAAGAAATCATCAGACAGGAAATGATTTACTGCTGATTTTATCAAGTCCAAAACCAACAAATTTGTATCGTAAACGAAGCGACAGGTATTTCCTTATGAAGTGTCTGTCGCTTTTCATTTATCAAACTTTAAGGAGGAAAACACAATGAAGATGAACCGGAATGAAATGGAAGCCCTTTATGCCTTTGGCTGTCCGAACCTGAAAGCAACTGTCGAGCGTTTGCGTATGGTAGCTGCCCTTGCACCCGATCCAGTGGCGAAGAAGCTGTTTTATATGCTTTCCGTCAAGCTGAGTGCTGAGGGTGTTGAAAGGTGGTATCGCTGCTTTTACTGCAAGCTGCGTGTGTTGAAAAACCATAGGGAGGGCTGCTATGACGAGACTGACGAAGATTGAGAAAGAAACAATCGTTCTCTTTAATGAGGGCGAGGACAAGGCAAATATCTACACCCACAACGCCGGATTGAAAAAGAGGTTGGCTGCTTTTGCTAAGAAGTACCCTGACCTTTGCCGACTGGAAAAATCCAATGTTCAAGGCGGTGTTTCTTATGAGCTGGCAAAGTCCCGTCTGTCTATCCGTTTCCTGCCGCCTTACAGTGAGGAACGCAGACAGAAAGCCAGCGAATATGCGAAAAAGCATGGGCTGAACAGCCAGCAGGGATAATGTGATAATCAGGGCTGATATGCGGTTAAAATGTCAGGTGCAGACCTGATGTTTTGACCGTTGCCTATCGCCTGTGAGGAAAGTATCGGGGACTATGGATTTTGCGGAAATGTGCGTTACAAGGCTTGAACAGGAACTCTGTACACAAAATTTTTTCTTCCATTCTTTAAGTTGATGAAGTATAATGAGATATGAAAAATTGAGGTTTTTAATACTCGATTTCAAACAATCATTTTTATATAGCTGGAACTATGGAGGGCAAAAATGAATAATTTTTTACGAATGTGTTTGAATATAATTACACAAATAGGTCCCTATTTAGTTGTACTTCTTCTTTTGAAATATCTTGTAAATCTTCAACAAAAGAGAGCTAAAGAACGAGAGGAAGAACAGAAAAAGGGAATAATTAGGACGCATTATATAATAAAAACCGAAAAAGTACTTACTATGTTTTTTGTATTGGCGGTGTTTCTTTTTGGGGGAGCTACGGTAGCCAGTGCTATTCAACAAGATGATTTATTGCCACCAATTGGTTTTAGTATTTTCTTTATTGTTTCTTTAATCGGCTCATTGAACATGATTATGTGGAAACTGGAAGTGAACGGAGATGAAATCACATGGCGTTCAACTTTTGGAAGAAAGAGAACTTTTCACTTTGAAGATATTACCTATTGCGAGAGAAAGAAAGGTTCTATGCGTGTATATGTAAATGGAGAAAAATTATTTACCATTGATAGTAATATTGACAAAGAAGAATTTATGGAGGACATAAAAAGAAGAAGAATCCCTGTAAAATCTTACTGGGCAAATCAGCATAAGAAAAATCGTAAATGACATAGATTTTATAACAGTACGATGTTAGACAACTGAATATGACCGTCAAGGTCAGATGAAGAAACCGATGTATTGAGCGTAAAGCGATCATGCGTCGGTTTTTCTTATTTCATGAGCTGACAGAATTCCGACTGTATATCACCCGTGAGGAAAGTATCGGGGACTATGGATTTTGCAGAAATGTGCGTTACAGGTAAGTAAAAAAACTACTTGATAGAGTGTAAATTGAATTGTTCATATCGGTATGATATAATTTACTGAAATGAAGCAAGAAGGTGGACTTTTGTATGAAAAAATTTTTGAAAATATTGCTAATCGTTATAGGAATAGTTTTTTTGATTTTTGCAGCGCTGATATGTATTGGACTGTTTGTTGATTATGATGACCATATTGAAAATGGTCGTTATACTTATGTTCCGGAAGAAGAAAACAAAGGAAATGAGTATATCGAGTTTAAGTTGACAGATAATGGAAAAGACGATTCTAAACTTACATATTATAATTCTATCGAAGAAGCTATTTTGAATTCCCCCTTAAAAGCAGAACATGAAGATTTATCAGCTCCAGAAGATTTTCTTAATCATGTTGATGAAATATTGCATATATGGAATGGCAAACAGTATGATACGATTTTCTATCGAGCAGGAAGTGATAACGATCCCGTTCAAGGTTTTGTGATTGCACGCTGCAAAAAACAGATAGAAAATGAAAGTACACAATATGCGTTTGTAAATGCCACACCATCTGCCACTACACCAGATACCACTTATGGGGGAGACTTCAAAAAATTTATCCATTTATCTTTAACAATAAGTGATATTCAACAAGACTTAAATCCAAATTATCCAGATACCAGATTCGTTTTTGGCTATGCACATGATAAAGAAATTTACTCATTAGAAGTAGAGGGTCAAAAGCCAGATGGAATTATAGAATATGAAGAATATGGTAGAACGATGTATATGTGGTATTATAACGATTTGGAAAGCAATAAAAGAGGCGATTGTCTGAGCTACTCAGTAGATGTGCCAGAATAATTTTTCAAATTGGCTAATCTGCCACAACTGAATATGACCGTTAAGGTCAGATGAAGAAACCGATGTATTGAGCGTAAAGCGATCATGCGTCGGTTTTTCTTTTTGCAAAATAGTCCGGTGGACTGTTTTGCAAAACCGAAGGAACTGACAGAGCTTGAGACGGGGCGAAGTCAGTTTGTTCGGGCGGGAGTACAGAGGGTGCAACCCTTTGTGCATGGGTACAGGGAATGCAATACCCCTGTGCAGGTCAAGGGCGGCAGCCTTGCCCAGTTAAGTGGCGTTTCGCCACTTAGTACTGGGTATTACTTGACGCAGAAAGCCGCAAGGAATCAGCTTCGCTGCCCTTCTCCCCTGTCGGGGAAATCAAAAAGAAAAGGAGGAACTCATGTGAAATTAACAAGGCACAATGGACGAGCTGGAAAGAATGGCGTTTATAATCCGAAGCACAATGACCGCAGTTTTGACATTGCCAACAGCGAACACATTGACGAAGAACGAGCCAAACAAAATCTCTATTGGGACTGTTACAATGGCTTCCGCAATTTCAAAAATCCCGATAAGGAAAATGAGCTGTCTGCCACTTTTGAAGATGTGGAACAGCTTTTTTATCGTCAGCGGTATCGTGATTTTGTAACCGGACAGAACGAAAGAAATGTGAAGAACCGACACCCTGAAAGGAATAAGGAAACCGGTGATTTGCTCAAAAGCAAAAAGACCTGTCCAGAGGAAACGGTCTATCAGATTGGAACACTTGATAATCATGTTCCACCGGAACTGCTCATTGAGATTGTCACAGAATTTATGGAAATCGTAAATGAGCGTTTCGGCTCTCATGTCCATATCCTGAATTGGGCGCTGCACTTGGATGAAAGCACCCCTCATATTCACGAGCGTCATGTGTTCGACTGTGAAAATCAATATGGGGAGATTGCCCCACAACAGGAAAAGGCTTTGGAAGCACTGGGATTTGAACTGCCGGAACCGGAGAAGCCTGTCGGAAGAAAAAATAACCGCAAGATGACTTTCGATTCAGCCTGCCGAGTGTTGCTGTTCGATGTGGCGAAAAAGCATGGCTTACAACTGGAAGAAGAACCCGAATATGGTGGTCGTGCTTATCTGGAAAAACAGGACTATATTCTTTTCAAGCAAAAGGAGCAACTGGCAGCACAGGAGCAAAAGTTGGAAGAACTCACGATGAAGATTGAAGATGTGGAAGCTCTGGTGGACGAGGTTGCCGATATTGCCTATGACAAGGCGGTTGAGGTCGTTGCTGATACTGTAAAACTGGAAACGCACAAGGAGGATATTAAGCTGGTGGAGCAGTCTAAAGCGTGGGTTCTCTCCCCTGAGCGTAAGGCTTCAAAGAAAGAAGTTGAGTATGCAGTGAAACGATTGGATGGCGTGATTGCCAGAATCACAAACGCTATGAAATCAACCATTCAGAAAATCCAAACCACGCTGATGAAACCGGAGGTCAAAAAAGCCGGAACGGAGCAAATCAAGAAGAAAGCTAAAAGTTCCATTATAGAGCAGTTGAGCCGCAAAAAGAAAGAAATAGCAGAGCGTGAAGTCAGCCGGACGGATCAGGCAAAAAGCAAAAAACAGGATATGGAACTCTAAAGCACTTGCTGTTTTCACTTTGAAAATGACAGGTGCTTTTGCTTTAGGGAGTAAGAAAATATCTTCCATTCTTTAGGTTGATGAAGTATAATGATAGTAAGAAATTTTTTGTAATGACCTTAATCCAATAAGTGATTTTGCAATTATTCAGTAAAGGATGTAATTATATGAAAAAAGTATTGTTGCTTTCCAGTGTGATTATTATACTCGGTTTAACAGGCTGCTCTAACAAATATTTCAATGACTGGTTTAGCTCTGAACAAAATGAAACGGATAAGATGTGTCAACAAATTATCGAGGCATGTAAGCAACAGGATTCAGAGAAACTAAAATCTCTATTTTCCGAAGAAAGCAAAAAGAACATTGAGAATTTAGACACTGAAATCTCTGCTTTTTTCGATTATATTGAGGGCAGTATCCAAAGGTTTGAGGGCGATTGTGCATCATCAAGTGAAAGCAACTATGGTAAAAGGAAAACGGAATTGGATGGTATGTATCTCATATTGACAGAGAAGGAAAGGTATTGTATGAATTTTTATATGTATAGTCAGGATGATGAAAATGCCCAAAATGTGGGGATATATAAAATTGAAATTGCATTGGAGAGCGAAGTGGCTGAGGATAATTTTATATGGGATAATCCCCCAAACGGTATTTTTGTTGGAGGACAAAATTGATTTTTGTTATGAGAGAACATTAAAGTATAAATTTCGGATGGTATAAGAAAAACTGACTACAATTAAATCTTCACAGCTTTACTAAGCAGGAAATCTGAAAAGTTCTCCTGCTTTTTTGCACTCAAAATAGAATGTGGAACTCTAAGACACTTGCTGTCTTCGTTTTGAAAATGACAGGTGCTTTTGCTTTGGGAGGCAAGAAAAAATCTTCCATTCTTTAGGTTGATGAAGTATAATGTAAGCAACAAACTTGAAGTTTAAGGGGATGATATTATGGATTTTGCTATATTTAGATTGTTTATAAGAGTTTCATTATTTGTTATAGCGTTAATTGCTTGCATTATCTATCTAATTAAAAAAAGAAAACTTATCTATTCGATATTTTTTGATAAAGAAGCGATAAAAAAAGAATATACTGGAAAAAATGATATAATATTTCTTCGATTGGCTAATACCATTCTTGTTATAGTAGCTATTCTTTTAATCTTATATTTGAAAGATTTTGTTTTAGATATGCCTTACATCATAAACAAACAGTATAGTTATGCAGAAGGATATGTAACTGAACAATCTCATGGTGGTGCAGATATATCTTCTGAAAGAAGAAGTGTTTTTCTATATGATAAAGTTAAAGATGATGAAATCGAAATCACAGTATTTTCAAGGTATATTGATAAAAATACTTATTTAAAGGTACAATATCTTCCGCATACGAAATATGGTGCTATTGTAGAAATTAAATAATTCATTCTAAAAAGAAAATTTCCAGTTTGTATAACTGGCAACCCAACCACAATTAAATCTTCACAGCTTTGCTAAGCAGGAAATCTGAAAAGGTCTCCTGCTTTTTTGCACCTAAAATTAAATATGGAACTCTAAGGCACTTGCTGTTTTCGTTTTGAAAATGACAGGTGCTTTTTTCGTTTCAGGAAAGGAGTCACATGAATGTATTTGAAGTTGTAAAAGAAAATGTTACTGCCCGACAAGCCGCAGAAGCCTATGGCTTGAAAGTGGGTCGCACAGGTATGGCGTGCTGTCCGTTTCACTCAGATAAGTCCCCCAGTATGAAGCTGGATGAACGCTATTACTGTTTTGGCTGCGGAGCAACCGGAGACGCTGTTGATCTCACAGCGAAGCTATTCGGTATCGGGCTGAGGGAAGCTGCTGTCAAACTTGCTGAAGATTTTGGTCTTAACTATGACAGCCGACAAAAGCCCAGTGTCCGCCCTCGTATTCGTGAGCCGACACCGGAACAGAAGTATCAAAAAGGAGAAAATCATTGCTACAAGGTGCTGACGGATTATTTTCATCTTCTTAGAGAATGGGAAAAGAAATACGCTCCTAAACAGCCGGATGAGGAATGGAATCCCCTGTTTGCAGAAGCACTGCATAAGAAGAACTATATCGAATATCTGCTTGATATTCTTCTGTATGGTTCATTGGAGGAACGAAAAGCACTTGTGGCAGAACAGAGAAAGGAGGTGTTAAAACTTGAACAGCGAATTGCAGAACTGTCAGCAGACAGAACCATGCACAGTAGAAGAAATCCGAAACAGCTTAGAGCAGAGCGAGAAAGGTAAGGTTTATAATACTGCCGCAAATTATAAGCGTGTTCTGCAATATGACCCGCTTTTGAAAGGGGCTATCCGAAAAAATCTTCTGACCGAAAGAATCGACATTGTGAAGCCCCTCGGTTGGTATCGTGACAGCCCGACATTGACGGATGTGGATGTGAAATATCTGCTCCTATATTTTGAAGAAAACTATGGATTGACCGTAGAGAAGAAAATCATAGACGCAGTTGCGGTTATTGCCAATGAAAACCGTTACCACCCTGTCTGTGATTTTCTCAATGCCTTGCAATGGGACGGAACGGAACGCATACGCTTCTGTCTGCACCGCTTTCTCGGTTCTGATACAGATGATTACACCTATGAAGCATTGAAGTTGTTTCTGTTGGGTGCTATCTCACGAGCCTTTAAGCCGGGGTGTAAATTTGAGGTAATGCTCTGTCTTGTAGGCGGTCAGGGAGCCGGAAAGTCCTCTTTCTTCCGTTTGCTTGCGGTCAATGATGACTGGTTCTCTGATGATTTGAAAAAGCTGGATGATGAAAATGTGTACCGCAAAATGCAGGGGCATTGGATTATTGAAATGTCGGAAATGATTGCAACTGCCAACGCTAAGAGCATTGAAGAAATCAAGTCCTTTCTGAGCCGACAAAAGGAAACCTATAAGATACCCTATGAAACACATCCGGCAGACAGAAAACGACAATGTGTGTTTGGAGGTTCTTCTAATACCCTTGACTTTCTTCCCCTTGACCGAACAGGCAACCGCCGCTTCGTTCCGGTTATGGTCTATCCTGAAAGGGCTGAGGTTCATATTTTGGCGGATGAACAGGCTTCCAGAGAGTATATCAATCAGATGTGGGCAGAAGCTATGGAGATTTACAGAAGCGGCAATTTCCGTCTGAGATTCAGTCCGGCTATGAACGCTTATCTGAAAGCCCACCAAAAGGACTTTATGCCGGAGGACACAAAGGCAGGACAGATTTTAGATTATCTGGAACGCTATTCCGGCAGCATAGTCTGCTCCAAACAGCTTTACAAAGAAGCACTGGGGCATGATTATGACGAACCGAAACAATGGGAACTGCGAGAGATCAATGACATTATGAATAACGCTGTCACAGGCTGGAGGGCGTTCAGCAATCCGAGGTATTTTCCAGAGCCTTACCGCAGACAAAAAGGCTGGGAGCGTATCAGAAACGACAACGAGCCTGACAACAGCATGGATGGTTTTCAAGAAATCCCGACAGAGGAAATGGAACAGTTAGGGCTTCCGGAAGAATGGTTGAAGCAAAAATAAAAGCCAGTTGTCGCTTCGGTTGTCGAGCCGGTTGTCGGTCTGGTTGTCGGGTAAAAATCCCGAAAGCCTTGATATTGCGGCACTTTTCCCTCTCTGACAACCATGACAACCAATATTATAAAGAAAAAGGAAATAGTAAAAAGATAGTATCGCCCGATAAAGAAAAAAGGTTTTCTGATGTCCGTTGTCGGAACTTCGTTGTCAGACCTTTCCTTGTCGGGCTTTTTTCATTTAAGGAGGAATATCGTATGACAAATATTGTGAACAGTACACTACCCACCCAAAATAACCATTCGGAGAAAAACAAACCGGATGGAGTTTTTGTGATTAAGCAAGGCAAAACAAATTATAAAGTCAAAGTGTTTTTTGACCATAGTAGCGGTTTGACTGCGGAGGACAGGTTGAAACGCATTATTCAGGCAGAAGCAGAGAGAGAATCTGCGTAAGTAATATGAAAAATATCCACGCACCCCCTTGACAAAAGCTTTCAGAAGATACCCTGCTATCTGCGATGGAACGTGCAGGAAATGAAGAGCTGACCGAAGATACGGAAAAGAAAGGACTTGGTACTCCGGCAACAAGGGCAGCAATCATTGAAAAACTGATTCAGTCTGGTTTTGTGAAAAGAGAAAAGAAAAATCTGGTGCCGACAGATGATGGCAATGTACTGATTACGGTTCTGCCGGACGAGATTAAATCTCCGAAGATGACCGCAGAGTGGGAAATGGCATTGAATCACATTGCCCAGAATACAGAGACAGCAGATGAATTCTTAAATGGGATTACAGAGCTGATGCAGGAACTGGTTGCCAGGTATCAGGGGATTTCAGAAGAAAAGAAAGACCGATTTCAAGGAAAGGCAAAAGGAGAAGTCATTGGCAAATGTCCCCGATGTGGAGCAGATGTCAAGGAAGGGAAAATAAACTTTTACTGTTCTGACCGGAATTGTGCTTTTACCTTATGGAAGAATGATAAATTCCTTGCAAGCCAGGGGAAAAAGATGGATAAGACGGCAGCAAAGAAGTTCCTGTCTAAAGGAAAAATCCATTATAAGGATCTGGTATCCAGAAAAACAGGGAGACAGTATGAAGCAACTGTGGAGATGGTTGATCCCGGAGAGGGAAATGTACAGTTCAATCTGATTTTCCCACAACGATAAGTAGTGTATTGCAGGCAGTCTAAGGACTGTCTGTTTTAATACAAATATATGAAAGAGAGGACCTTAGCATGAAGAAAAAAGGTAATTTTAGAAAAGTAGTATCTGGCTTGCTGGTAGGCATGACAATGCTTAGTACAGTGTTATCTCCGATGACTGCATATGCAGCGGAGATCCAGCCAGAGGAAAAACCTCCACTTTATGAGGAAGTGAAAGACCTTCTGGATGAAGATGAGGTGGTGACTGCCAAAGATTATGAAATTGAAACAGGCAGTGTATTTGATGTGAAATCAGATTATACCGGACTGGAAATCAAGGATGATAACAAGGTTAAAGTCACATTTGAGGAAGCAAAGAATGATAAGAATGAGGATTTTACGACAGATCATGCGGACACTTACAAAGCGGTCTATTATGTGGAACCGGTAAATCAGGAGCATCCGAAGTACCAGATCAGCCGAAAACTGATTGTGCGTGAGAAAGAAACAGAAGCGCAGAAAGAGGCGTCTGGGAGTGAAGCAATGACCGAATCCGAAACAGCTGGCAGTGAACAGCAGACAGAGGAAGCGGAGGATTCAGAAACAGACTCGGAGATTACCGATATTGACGCTGATGAATTTGATGATTTAGTAGAGCAGGCACAGAATCAGGATACCTATGATGAAGAATCAGGGTTAGAGCTTCATGATGTTTTGGAACAGGCAGGAGAAGAAGGCGTGGATCTTGAAGCTATGGAAGAGGGAGAGATTGCAACATTTGAAGCAGTTTCGGCTTATTCAGCAAGAAGTACACAGCAGGTAACAATTGAAAAAGGACCACTGTATAGATATGCAGATTATAATCTTGGAACCTATCTGACAGAGCCGTACTATATCAGCTACGGAAGCGTCAGAGCAGTTGCGTATTGTGTACAGCCTGCTAAGCCAGGACCTGGATCTGGAAATTATACAATCACAAAGATTGGAGACAATCAGGCGTTAGCAAAAGTGTGTTATTACGGTACAGATGCCGCAGGAAGCGAAAGCTTTTTTGCGAATAAACACACGGATTTTTCAGAAGGAAAAAGATTCATCATTATTCACATGGCTGCATCGTATGCCAATGGAAGCAGTGATGCTTTTTACGGAACCAATGCTACAGGAGAGGCTTTGGCAAAAGAACTCTATAATTATTGTGTGAATAAGCCAGAAATACCAGATGTAGCGATGTCATTTTCAAAGCCGAGTGTAAAGGCTTATGTAGATGGAAATGTTCAGAGAACGGAGAACATTAAGTTCAACGCATCTTCCCAGCAGAAAATTACCATGGACTTACCAAAAGGAGTAAAGCTCCATAATGTATCTACTGGAAATGTAAGTGCGGCAGGTGCAAGCGTAACAATTGGAGGAGGAACCACGTTTTATCTTTCAGCGCCTCTGACACAGACAAAAGATGTAAGTGCTACTTTTTCTGCAAAAATGAAGGGAAGTATTACAAAAGATTATTCAGCATATAAACTGACTACGAATGCAAGTGTTCAGGATCTGGCATTTGTGTTTGGAGAAGGTGTTGCTGATGAAAAATATGTAAGCTTAAAAGTGTCCTGGATTGAACAGGCTACGATCGAAATCGTAAAGAAAGACGATACAGCGGATGTCAATCTTTCTGGTGCAGTATTCGGTATATACAGCGATGAGGCATGTACAAAGCTGATCACTCAGATGCCGGCAACAGATAAGAATGGAAAATCCTCTGTTACAATCATCAAGACACAGGATACCGTTTATCTGAAAGAGATCACAGCGCCACAGGGATATGTAGTAAATGCAACGGCAACAAATGTAAAACTGGTAGCAAGTAAGACATCATCGGTAACCGTGGAAAATAAGGAACAGCTGGCAGAGCTTACCATTTATAAAGAAGGACAGGTTCTTACCAGAGCAGATGTCAGTGAAAATGGAACGGTATTTCAGTATGAAAACCGCAGACAGAAAAATGCAGTATATAACGTGTATGCCGGAGCGGATATCGTAACTGCTTATGGCACAAAAGTGTACAGCAAAGGTGATCTGGTAAAAGAGAACCTGACAACAGGTGAGAATGGTTCTGTCACACTGAAAAACCTGCATCTTGGAACCTATGTGGTAAAAGAAGCAAAAGCACCGGACAATTTCTATAACGGCAGCGAAGAAAAGCCAGTGACTCTGACCTATGCCGGACAGAATAAAGAAGTTGTATTTGCAGATGTGACTTTTAACAACGAGAGACAGAAAGCAGATGTTTCCGTAGTAAAACAGGATAAAGACACCAAGAAACCCCTGAATGGCGGTATTTTTGCTCTGTATGCATCCGATGATATTAGAAATGCAGATGGAACCGTTGTTGTGAAAAAAGGAACACTGATTGAGAAAGCAACTACTGGAGCAGATGGGAATGCAAAATTCACAGCGGATCTTCCGATTGGATATTCCTATTTTGTAAAAGAAGATCAGGCACCGGAAGGCTATGTAAGAAATACAGAAGATGTGTATACGTTCAAGTTTTCTTACACCAATGATAAAGAAGCAACCGTATCATTTGCTCATATCTTCAGCAATGACCGTGTGACAGCAAAAATCAATTTATTCAAAGTTGATAAAGAAACAGGAAAAGCAGTACCACAGGGAGATGCCACACTGAAAGGTGCAGTTTATGGTCTGTATGCCCGTGAAGATATCGTGCATCCGGACGGAGCAACTGGAACTATTTATAAAGCAGGAGAACAGGTAGCTTCTCTTACAACAGATGACAAAGGACAGGCTTCTGTAAATGGCTTGTATCTTGGCAAATATTATATCAAAGAGATTACACCTCCGACCGGATACCTGGCAGATACAGAAGAGCATGATCTTACGTGCAGTTATGAAGGAGATATGACAGCAGAAGTAAAAAGAGAGTGCACTTCCAGTGAGCAGGTCATCAAGCAGCCATTCCAGATCATTAAAGCAGCCAACAATGGAAAGACAGATGCAGATCTGTTATCCGGAGCTGGATTTACAGTTTATCTGAAATCTTCCCTTACAAAGAAAGCAGATGGAAGTTATGATTTTGATTCTGCAAAACCAGTAGTGAGTGGAGAAAATGGAGCAACTGAGATTTTCACAGATGAAAAAGGTTATGCCTGCAGTATTCCATTACCATTTGGAAGCTATATCGTGCGTGAGACAACAACACCGCACAACTACAAGCCAGTCGATGATTTTGAAGTGAATATCACAGAGCATCATCCAAATGAGCCACAGATCTGGCGAGTGCTTTTGGATGAAGAGTTTAAGGCAAAACTGAAAATCGTGAAAAAAGACGATGAAACAAAGAAATCCGTCCTGATTGCAGGAACAGAATTTAAAGTGTACGACCTGGACAGCAAGAAGTATGTGGAACAGGTAACAACTTACCCAGTGACAACAACCCATAAGTCCTATTTTACGGACAGTCAGGGATATCTGATTATGCCGAAGAATCTGAAGATCGGACATTACCGGATTGAGGAAGTTAATGCACCGGAAGGGTACACAATCAATAAGAACTATGTAGAGATTGCGGTGGATGCAAACACAGCATACCAGATGGATTCTGAGAGCGGAGATGCCATTATTACGGTAGATTACGAGAACCATCCGGTAAAAGGAAAGCTGACGATCTATAAAAAAGGTGAAATGCTGACCGGATTCAAAAAGGATTTTGTTTATGAAGAAAGATACCTGAAGGGTGCATCATTTCATGTCTATGCAGCTGAAAATATCTATACACCGGATTATCAGAAAGATGAAAACGGAAACAGACAGCTGATCTATGCAAAAGATGCACTGGTAACAACGGTAACGACCGGGGAAGACGGAAAAGCAGTTGCTGATAACCTGCCGCTTGGTTCTTACTATGTGGTAGAAAAGACTGCACCGGAAGGATTCGTCCTGAACCATGACAGATCAGAAGTCGCATTTGTCTATGCCAATCAGGATACACCTGTGATTGAAGAGGAAGTGACGGTTGGCGATGATCGCCAGAAAGTTGCAATTCAGGTAGAAAAACAGGATGCAGAAAATGGTGCAACCGTAGCTGGAGCTGTCTTTGGTATCTTTAACAAAGCGGATATCAAGGCGGATGGAAAAGTAATCGTGAAAGCAGACACACTGTTGCAGGAAATGACTTCTGATAACGATGGTCTTGCAGCATGTACGCTGGATCTGCCGCTTGGACAGTATTATGTGAAGGAGTTAAAAGCACCGGCGGGATTTGTATCCTCTGATGAAGTTCTGAATCTGGATGCTTCTTACCAGGGACAGGATGTGAAGACAGTAAAACTGAAAACTGTGAAAAAGAACCAGCCGACAACAGTAGAAATCACGAAATCTGATGTAACAACAGGTGTGGAGCTGGACGGGGCAAAACTCACCGTTCTTGATAAAGAAGGAAATGTTGTGGATCAGTGGACGTCTGTAAAAGATCAGCCACATGTGATCAAACGCCTGACAGTTGGAGAGGAATACACTCTTCGTGAGGAAATGGCACCTTATGGATATCTGAAAGCAACGGATGTGAAGTTCACGCTGGAAGATACCGCCGAGATTCAGAAAGTAGAGATGAAAGATGAAGTACCGACAGGACTTCTGATCATCAACAAAAATGGAGAGTTTCTGGATAAGGTAACACTTTTGGACAATGTAAAAGGTATTGTGGAGCATCTCTTTGAATATGTAACCGGAAGCCTTTCAGATGTGACGTTCGATGTATTTGCTGCGGAAGATATTAAAGCGGCAGATGGTGTCAGTGAAGATTATTTCAAAACCGATGAAAAAGTGGGAACCATTACCACAGATTCCAATGGTATTGCACAGATGGGAGATCTCCCGGCTGGAAAATACTATGTGAAGGAAGTAAAAACAGCCCATGGTTATGTGCTGGACAAAGAGCCGAGATATGTTGACCTTTCCTACCGTGATCAGGACACACCAGTCATCACTTATGA
>NZ_JAJEPR010000044.1:0-24434 GCF_020686945.1 Fusicatenibacter faecihominis
CGTTGAGCGAAGTCAACGCAGTTCGATGGGAAAACAGGCAAGTTATTTAGCGAAATGTCAATGATACAGTACACTAGGTTTTTTCTGCAATGAATACCTGCGGATTGCTTTGCTGGATGGCAGCTCTCGCAACGCTATATGGTACTAATATTAGTATAAGCTTGGCATACATATTATTCTACCAGCTATACGATCACGATCAATCTGAACAGAACGCTGCCGGGAACCCTTGGTCTGTCCCTGGGCTGGGTCCAGGAGCTTCCGGGAAAAGGAACCCGCTTTGTTCTCAGGACCGTCCCCTTTCATAAAAAACGACTCCGAAGCAAACGCTTCGGAGTCGTTTTTTTGGGCTATTTACGAAGAAGAAAGCGACGGATGACTTCCGCCACCCCGCTGTGGTTGTTATCGTTTGTGGTCACATAATCCGCAAAAGACAAGGTATGGGCTTCTCCGTTACACATCACGGCGCCGATACCGGCGGCCCGGATCATGGGGATATCATTCTCGGCATCCCCGACAGCTACAGCTTCGGAAATGGGGATCCCAAGATAGTCACAGAGGATTCCGATAGCAGCTCCTTTTGAAACACCGGTCGGTACCAGTTCCAGGAGCATCGGATGGGAGAAGAAAAGATCCAGCTTCCCTTCTGCCCAGGGGAGCAGTTCCTTCTGGAAACGGACCAGATTTTCGTGGTTTTCTTCATCGATCGCCAGCATTTTACAGGGCTCCTCCGGGAGACAGGAGATCACGTCGGGAACGATCTTTGCCGGAAGTCCGTAAACAGAGGAATAATCAAAGATCTCCTTGCGGTTTTCTTCTCCGATCACATGGTTCCTGTCGTAAGTCTGGATATGCAGGCCTCTTTTATGTGCGAGGTCAAAGACATAACGGACCTCCTCAAAGGGAACGCTTTTCCGGTAAAGACTTTTCCGGGCTGCACAGTCATAGATCTCTCCGCCGTTAAAGCAGATGATGTAACAGCCCTCTCCGTCGAGATGGAGAGCACGGGCCTGCGCAGTGGCCCCGGCAAGCGGCCGGCCGGTGCTGATGACGACCTTGTGCCCAGCTTCGATCGCTTCCCGGATCGCGTTCTGGTTTTCTTTTGTCAGTTCTTTGGAATCTGTCAGGAGCGTTCCGTCCAGATCAGTGAAAAGGATCATTTCTTTCTAGCCTCCCGTAAATTTGTCAGAATATCATAAGAAATCTTCAGGTTTCCTCTTCCTGTGCCAAGAGAGATCGCTGGCTTGTTGGAACCGTGGAAATCGGAACCGCCGGAGATCAGGATGCCTTCGGTCCGGGCCAGACGGCGCACATAGCTTTCATCCATCTGCGTATGGGTGGAGTATAGGGCTTCGACACCAATGAGCCCGTCCTTTTTCAGGGTGCGGACCAGATGCCGCAGCTCTTCATCAGAGAGATGATACTGAAGCGGGTGGGCGAGAACGGGGATTCCTCCGGTTTTCCGGATCAGGCGGACTGCCTGTCCCGGAGTGACCTTTTCCCGCGGGACAAAGTAGGGACAGGTATCTCCTACATAACGTGTGAAAGCTTCCTGCATGGTCTTGATGTAATGATGATCCAGAAGGTAGCGGGCAAAATGGGCCCTGGTCCATACGGCCTCACCGAAGGCTTCCTGCATCTGTTCCCAGGAAATATCGATTCCTCCCTCATCGTGGAGCTTTTCGATCATTTTTCGGTTGCGTAAAAGTCGGGAATCCTGAAAATGCCGGATCTCCGTAAGAAAAACAGGACTTTCAGGATCAAACTCAAGTCCTACGATATGAATATCTTTTCCTTTGTATTCTGTGGAAAATTCAATACCGGGAAGAACCTCGATCCCTTCTCTTTTTCCGGCTTCCATTGCTTCCGGAAGTCCTTTCACCGTATCGTGATCGGTCAGGGCAAATGCAGAAAGGCCGGTCTTTTTGGCAAGTGAAACCAGTTCCGAGGGAGTCAGTGTTCCGTCAGAACAGGTGGAATGTACATGAAGATCAACCAGTTTCATAAAAAAACCTCCTTAAAAATGCCTTTGCTTCTCAGTATAAAGGAAAAGACCGGAGATTGCAAATGGAAGGCACATCTTTTCAGAAAACGATCCGGACGGTAAAAGGCTTGTTATGCAAACGAAAATATGACATAATAGGAAAAGACAGATCATGTAGATGAAAAAGAGGTCTGTTGCGAAAAGCAGTTGTGAAAGGGGAAGACAATGGAACAGATCCTAGCGTATTTAAGAGAACAGAACCTTCCGGAAAGCCTGATCCGGGATGTGAAAGGATTCCGGGCGGCCTACCCGGTGGAGGAACGGGTACAGCGGCGGGTGGGAGCTCCGCAAATGCATTTTTTTGGCTCCGATATTCTCCAGATGGCGGTGGCAGGGATCCTTGCAGGAGAAAACATCCTGCTCTGCGGTCCGAAAGCTACCGGAAAAAATATCCTGGCGGAAAATCTGGCCTGGATCTTTGGACGTCCGGTTTATAATGTATCGTTTCATGTAAATACAGACAGCAGCACGCTCATTGGTACCGACACCTTCCGGGATAACGAAGTGACGCTCAGGAAAGGACCCGTCTACCAATGCGCGGCATATGGCGGCTTTGGTATTCTTGATGAGATCAATATGGCAAAAAATGATGCTGTGGCTGTTCTTCATGCGACACTGGACTACCGGCGGATCATCGATGTGCCGGGTTATGAGAAGATCGATCTTCATCCGGCAACCCGTTTTATTGGTACGATGAACTATGGCTATGCCGGCACAAAGGAACTGAATGAGGCACTGGTTTCCAGATTTCTCGTCATTTATATGCCGGCTCTTACAGAAGACACGCTCTCACAGATCTTTCATTCCGCCTTTCCGCGGCTTAAACAAGAAGCAGAAAAACAGTTTTCCGGTCTTTTTCTGGATCTCCAGAAAAAAGCGGATAACAGCGAGATTTCGACGAAAGCCATTGACCTTCGCGGCATGCTGGCGGCTTTGAAGCTGATCAGCGGCGGTTTAAAGCCTTCACTGGCAGTTGCTATGGGAATCACGAATAAAAACTTTGACCTTTTTGAGCGGGAGATGGTAGAGGATATTGTGCGGACCCGTATCCCGGAAAGCTGGAGTGCATCTGAGGTATTTTGATATGGAAAAGGAAGAACTTTATGGAGAAGACCGTCTGGCAGCAGAAACACGGATCCGTAATCTTCTCTGGACGGTCAGCGGGGATTATGATCTTTCCTGCGAACTGGATATTGACTCTTTTCAGAAAGCGAAAGAAATCTCCCTTTATGATGCCATCAAACAGGGAGCCTTTGCCCGTTTCTTTGATACGGAGGCGTTTGGTCTTTATCTGGTGAAAAAGATCTATCTTGGCGCGGACGAAGGCCAGCTTATGGGAATCGCCCAGCTTTGTCTGGATGAGGCTTCTTTTTCAAAAGTTGCAGCGGAACGGCCCGGAGTGCCCGACATCCGGAAAAAAGCCTTTGAGGAGATCCTGGAGAGGGATTTTGGCAGACTGAATGCATCTTTTGCCGGCAGGCTGAAGCTTGCCTATCTTCGCAGGGCCCTGACCGGAGATCCGGCAGGAGAACAAAAGATCCGCCGGGAGCTGGATCTGGTTGAGGCTTTAAAAGATACGAAAGATACGTTGGAGATCATTCGTTGTGTGGACGGTATTTATAACTCTGCCGTGGATCGAAAGTTTGAACGGGAGCATGGGACTTTGGCGGAGGTGCTGGCAGTTTCCGTGGCAGATCTGAAAAAATACGACTGGCAGGATTATCTGAAGGAAGAGGCAGAAGAGGCCCGGCTGGAGGAATATTTAAGGCAGATGCAGAATCAGCTTACCAGTCTTTCGGAAGAGGAGGAGCAGGAAAAGGAAAAAACCAGGGGCGGAGTGGTGCTCCTGGATGAAGAGGCTGTGGAAAAAATGTATTCCTATATGGAACTGAACTACGGCCGTTCTTATCTTAATGAATTTGAGCAGCAGCGGATCGATCAGAAGCTTTGCCGGGGGGCGCATGCGGACTGCAGCCTGTATTTTACGGACGGGATCCTTGCGGAACCGGTAAAGGTCAATGCCCAGTACGAGCTTGCGAAGCGGACGGCGGAGATGAACCGCCGCTTTCTGCATCAGAACCGGAGAGTGACACGCCAGAATATTGAAGTTCTGACAGAGATCCTGAATCATGCCCTGATGACGCGGAATGAAGAGGAGATCTATGCTTCGGAATATGGCAGGATCGTGCCGAACCGCCTCTGGAAGGTCGGGAGAACTTCGGGAGGAAAACTTTTTGATTTGGAGATCAAAAAAGAAAATTCGGATTTTGTTGTGGAAATCCTTATTGATGCCAGTGGTTCCCAGCGGGACCGTACCAGCCGGGTGGCACTTCAAGGGTATATTTTGAGTGAGGCACTGAGTCAGGCAGGGATCCCTCATAGTGTGTTTGGTTTCTGCAGCTTCTGGGATTATACGGTGATGCGCCGTTTCCGGGACTTTGATGAGGGACGGGAGGCGAACAACCGGATTTTTGAATTTTATGCTTCTGCCAATAATAGGGATGGGCTGGCGATCCGGACTGCCGGGGATGCGCTTTTGAACCGTTCGGAGGAGCAGAAGATTCTCATTGTTTTAAGTGATGGCCGTCCCAACGATATTATTGTCAACCGTCCCAACAGCAAAAATCCAGCACCATATTTTGGCGAATATGCCATCAAAGATACCGCCTCGGAGATCCGAAAACTTCGAAATCAGGGAGTCGCTGTCCTGGGAGTCTTTGCCGGAGCGGAAGGTGACCTGAAAGCAGAGCAGAAGATTTTCGGAAAAGACTTTGCCTACATCAAAGATATCCGGAATTTTTCCCGGGTGACGGGAGCGTATTTGAAAAAGCAGGTATTGAATTGAAACTGGATGTGCGAATTCAACAACATCATTTCCAGATTCAATTTTATCATTTTTACAAGAATGATAAAATTGAATTGTGTTTTGAGCATCTTGATGTTATGATGAAATCAGATCGTGAAGGAAATAATAAGAGAAATTGTAATGGGGTATCGAATGCGAGATTTTGATTTTTACACAACTTACCAGAAATTGCTGATTCCGGATATAGTTGCCCTGTTGATGCAGATTCATGAATATAAAGGGCAGCAAAATCTTTTTATAGAAGCGAATAGAGATGCTTTATCTGATTTACTTGAAATCGCCAAAATTCAAAGCACAGAAGCATCCAACCGGATCGAAGGAATTATCACGACAGATGAACGATTGAAAAAGATTGTATGTGATAAGACAACACCAAAAAATCGAAGTGAACGGGAAATTGCCGGATATAGAGATGTTTTGGGAACCATTCATGAGAATTACGATTATATTCCAATCCGGCCAGGCATGATTCTTCAACTTCATCGGGATTTATATAAATACAGTGGAAGCACAGTTGGAGGAAATTTTAAAACTTCAGATAACGTGATTACGGAAGAACTTCCGGATGGAACAAAACGCGTTCGATTTCAGCCTGTGTCGGCCTGGGAGACGGCGGAAGCAATGACCCGGCTTTGTGACGCCTTTGGGGATACACTTGCAAAAGAAGAACTGGATCCGCTGCTTCTGCTTCCAATTTTTATTTTGGATTTTCTGTGTATTCATCCTTTTCATGATGGAAATGGGAGAATGAGTCGTTTATTGACGTTGCTGTTTATGTATCGAAATGGGTATATTGTTGGAAAATATATCAGTATTGAAAAAATGATTGTCGATTCAAAAAATTCCTATTATGAGGCTTTGCAGGCCAGTTCTTATGACTGGCATACTGGCGCAAATGATTATCTTCCCTTTGTACGTTATATGCTTGGAGTTATTGTTGCAGCATACCGCGATTTTTCTTCAAGAGTGGAACTTTTGACAAACAAAGGTTTATCAAAACCGGATCGAATTCGTGAAATCATTCGTGGTACAACTGGAAAAATAACAAAAAAAGAGATTATGGAAAAATGTCCGGATATCAGTAATATTACGATTCAAAGAACATTGGCAGATATGGTAAGAAAGAATGAAATTATCAAAATAAGCGGAGGAAGATATACTTCTTACGCGTGGAATTGGGAGAGATAGGATGGTTACAGGAGAATTAAAAAGTAAAATCGACAGTTTATGGGAAATTTTCTGGACAGGCGGACTGACAAATCCGCTGGACGTTATTGAGCAAATGACATATCTGATGTTTATTCGTGATCTGGATGATTCGGATAATCTTCGGGCAAAAGAAGCGGTAGTACTTGGACTTCCTTATCAGAGTATTTTTGCAAAGGAAGTACAGATTGGAGATCGCAGTATCGATGGAAGTCAGTTGAAATGGAGCGTGTTTCATGACTTTCCTGCTGCAAAAATGTACAGTACGGTGCAGGAATGGGTGTTTCCATTTATCAAAAATCTCCATGGAGATAAAGAGAGTGCTTACTCCAAATATATGAGCGATGCAATCTTTAAGATTCCGACACCGCTGATGCTGGACAAAATTGTAACTGCGATGGATGCAATTTACGAACAGATGGCACAGATGAAAGCAGCAGATACCAGAGGCGATGTCTATGAATATCTGCTTTTGAAAATTAAAACAGCAGGAATAAATGGACAGTTTCGGACGCCTCGACACATCATTCGTATGATGGTGGACCTTATGGAACCAAAGGCAGATGAGGTGATTTGTGATCCTGCCTGTGGTACTTCCGGTTTTCTTGTTGTCGCAAGTGAATATTTGAAAGAAAACAGAAAAGAGGAAGTTTTCTTTAATCAACGGAATAAAGATCACTATATGAATCATATGTTTCATGGGTTTGATATGGATCGGACCATGCTTCGGATTGGCGCCATGAATATGATGACCCATGGGGTGACAAATCCGTTTATTGAATATCGGGACAGCCTTTCGGATCAGAACCAGGATAAAGAAAAATATTCCCTGATTCTTGCAAATCCGCCGTTTAAGGGTAATCTGGATTATGATTCGGTATCTGCTGATTTATTGAAAGTATGCAAGACGAAGAAAACAGAACTGCTTTTCCTGACATTGTTCCTTCGTATGCTGAAGGTGGGCGGGCGCTGTGCCTGTATTGTCCCGGATGGAGTGCTTTTTGGTTCCTCCGCAGCCCATAAGGCAATTCGAAAGGAAATCGTTGAAAACAACCGGTTGGAAGCAGTGATTTCGATGCCCTCCGGGGTTTTTAAACCCTACGCCGGTGTTTCAACTGCCGTTTTAATTTTTACAAAAACGGGGCAGGGTGGCACCAATAACGTCTGGTTTTATGATATGAAAGCCGATGGACTCAGCTTAGATGATAAACAGAGTCCGGTGGAAGACAATGATATTCCGGATATTATTGCCAGGTTCCACAATCTCGCCGGAGAAACAGAACGGAAACGTACCGAACAGAGCTTTTTTGTCCCGAAACAGGAAATTGCGGACAATGACTATGACTTGAGCATTAACAAATATAAAGAAGTAGAATATATACCAGTGGAGTATCCACCCACAGAAGAAATACTGGCAGATCTCCGGGAGATAGAGAAAGAAATCGGGAAAGAAATGGATGCACTTGAGAAACTGTTGAGATTATGACAACTTCGGATTTGTGGGGGATATAGATGAAACAAAATAGAGTTCTGCTTGGTGAATATGTGACTGAGTATTCAGTGAAAAATAAAGCGAATGAAGATATACCTGTGTATAGTGTTACAAACAGTCAGGGATTTTGTACAGAGTATTTTGATAAAGAAGTGGCAAGTAAAGATAAGACTACATATAAAATAGTTCCAAGAGGTTATTTTGCGTATAATCCATCCAGAATTAATGTTGGATCAGTCGATTGGCAAAAGAGTGCAGATAGAGTTATAGTAAGTCCTTTGTATAATGTTTTTTCTGTATCTGATGAATTGGATCAGCAGTATTTGTTTTATTTCCTAAAAAGTGATATAGGCAGACAAATGATAAAAGCAAAATCATCAGGAAGTGTTCGAGATAATTTGAAAATGGATATGTTAAAAGAGATGACTATTCCAAAACGAACACTGCAAGAACAAAAAGAATGTGTTGCCATATTAGATAAATTAAAGAGGATCATCTCTTTACAAGAAGAGAAAATAGAAAAGTATGACAAGCTGGTAAAAGCCCGATTTGTCGAGATGTTTGGGGATCCGGTTGCGAATGAGATGGGGTGGGATACATTGCCTTTAGAAAATGCGTGTAAAGCAATTGTTGATTGCCCACATTCAACGCCATCTTATACGAAAGAAGATACGGGTTTTAGATGTATTAGAACATCTATTGTAAAAAAGAATAGGATTCTTTGGGATGAGATTGAATATATTCCTGAAGATGAATATGTAAAGAGAATACAGAGAAAAAAACCAGATGTTGGTGATATAGTATATACACGAGAGGGAGCAATACTTGGTATAGCTGCTATTATTGATAGAAATTGTAATGTTGCATTGGGACAAAGATCAATGCTTCTTTCACCTAATATAGATAAGTGTGCATCGGAGTTTTTGTGTGTAGCGATGAATAGTGATTCATTTCTTGATAATGCTTTAAAAGGTGTTTCTGGTTCTGCATCACCACATATTAATGTGGGAGATATTAAGGCATTTAGGATGATAATGCCACCAATAGAACTTCAAAATCAGTTTTCTGATTTTACACAAGCCATTGACAAATCAAAAGTTGCCGTTCAAAAAGCGTTGGACAAAGCACAATTGCTGTTTGACAGCTTGATGCAGCAGTATTTTGGATAAAAAATAAGAGTAGATGAATATGGATAATGGGCGTTTATGCTGGTGAAGGATGTCGGTAGATTGAGAAAGGAGTATACCGGCATGGAGGATAAACTCGTAAATATTTTAAATGAAATGGCAGAGTATCTGAACATATCTCAGATGAAGAAACTACAGGAAGTGTTGTTGAAAAATCTGTCTCAGGAAGAAGCAGTAAAAAAAGAAGTGGAAAACAATACATATCTGCAAATGTTTCTGGATGCAAAAAAGATCGAGGGCTGTTCGGTCAGAACTCTTCAATATTATCAAATTACCGTGGAACGGCTCTTTCAGATGATTGAAACGCCTGTCCGAAAGATTACTACTGAAGAAATTCGCAGTTATCTGTCGGAATATCAGAAAATCAATGGGTGTAGCAAAGTTACAATTGACAATATCCGCCGCAATATCTCCAGCTTTTTTTCCTGGCTGGAAGAGGAAGATTATATTTTGAAAAGTCCTATGCGGCGTATTCACAAAATTAAAACCAAACAACAGGTAAAAGAAATTATTTCCGATGAAGCAATCGAAAAACTTCGTGACCAGTGTAATAATGCAAGAGATCTGGCAATTATAGACCTGCTTTATTCTACCGGGATTCGAGTGGGGGAATTAGTCAACTTAAATATTAAAGATGTGGATTTCGAAGCCAGAGAATGCGTGGTATTCGGAAAAGGGGACAAAGAGCGGCGTGTTTACTTTGACGCAAAAGCAAAACTTCATTTGCAAAATTACCTGGACAGCCGTTTAGATGATAATCCGGCATTATTTGTTACTTTAGATGTGCCGCATGATCGGCTAAAAATTAGTGGGGTTGAAATCAGGCTTCGGGAGCTTGGACGAAAATTAAATTTAACAAAAATCCATCCCCATAAATTTCGCCGGACGATGGCTACAAGGGCAATTGATAAAGGAATGCCAATTGAACAAGTGCAAAAGATACTTGGCCATTCACAAATAGATACTACAATGCAATATGCAATTGTAAATCAAAACAATGTAAAAACATCTCATCAAAAATATATCGCCTGACAACTTCGGATTTGTGGGGGATAATATAGATGGAAAAAATCAAAATAAAAGCACTGATTAAGCAAGTTCGAGGTGTTTCATACAAGCCAGAGGACTTACATAACAAGCCCGATGAAAATTCTGTTGTATTACTTAGAGCCAATAATATCGCTGATGGACAAATTAATTTTGACGATGTTGTTTATGTTGATAAAAGTAAAGTGTCCCCTGAACAATATTTAAAAAAGGGAGATATTTTAATTTGTGCATCAAGCGGAAGTAAAAATTTAGTTGGTAAAGCTGCAAGTGTCACTTTCGAGAAAGAATGTACCTTTGGGGCTTTCTGTAAAGTTATTAGATCCAATGCGGATTCAAAAGATTTATTGAGCGTTTATTTCCAAAGTTCAATTTACCGAAAGAAAATAGCTGAAGTAGCTATTGGAGCTAATATAAATAATATTCGGAATGAACATATCGATAACTTGGATATACCTGTATATTCAGCTGAAGAGCGAATGTATATTGTAGATAAAATAAAGTTAGCTCAAAACATTATAGATAAGAGAAAAGAAGAACTTTCTTGTTTAAACGAACTCATTAAAGCCCGATTTGTCGAGATGTTCGGGGATGCTGTGGATAATCCTATGGGATGGGAAAAGAAGCAACTTCAAGAGATTGTTACTGACGATTGTACTATATCATACGGTATTGTACAGACTGGAAATGACCAGGAAGAGGGAGTGCCAGTATTCAGACCTGTTGATATTGTTAATAGAATTCCTAAGTTGGAAGAATTAAAAAGGACTACTGAAGAAATATCCAATAAATACAAGCGGACGATATTAAAAGGTCATGAAATGCTGATAACAGTTCGAGCAAATATCGCTGATACTTGTATTGTTGGGAAAGAATTCAAAGGATGCAATGTTGGAAGAGGTATTGTTCCTATTAGAACTCAAGAGAACATTATGGTGTTGGAATTCTTAAAATATCTCATGGATAGCAAGCATTTGAATGACGATATCAAAAGTAAAGCCAAGGGCATTACTTTGATTCAGTTGAATATGGAAGATTTGAGAGAAGTAGAACTTATTATTCCACCCATTGAACAGCAAAAAGCATTTGTGAAATTTGCAGAACAAGTCAACAAATCAAAAGTTATCAAATACATATCCACACAAAAACTCTGCACATAGCCAAAAATCAAGCAGGATTTACGATAAAATCAATTCGGGAGGTTTACACTATGACGAATTTTGATTTTTTGAAAAAAGAGCAGAAATTCAGCAGTTTTGCAGATGTGGCCATATCTGCGGAAAAAATACTGTTGATTGATTATTCTGCCAGCATACTGAATTGCCGTCGGGCAATGGAATTTGCCGTTAAATGGATGTATTCCGTCGATCAATCGTTGATCAAACCATGGGATGACAAGCTGGTAAGTTTGATGAGCACCGATGAATTTCGTGGTATTGTGGATGCAGATTTATTTCGGCGCATGGATTTTATTCGCAAAATGGGAAATAACGCAGCGCATGCAGGAAAAAAGGCGACAAAAGAGCAGGCACTTCTTTGTCTGGAAAATCTGTATATTTTCATGGATTTTCTGGCGTACTGTTATGCGGACGAGTACCAGGAAGGAAAATTTAATCCAGATTTAATAACGGATAATTCTGCAGAAACAGATACGGCTGCAGAAGCAGAACTTAAGCTGGAAGAACTCATGAAAGAGAATGCGGCTCTTCGTGAAGAGCTGACTTCCCGACGGGAAGAGCAGCAGCAGACCTATGTTCCCAAACCATTGGATATATCCGAATATAAGACGCGGAAAATTTATATCGATGCGATGTTGGAAGATGCCGGTTGGGTCGAGGGCAAAGACTGGATCAATGAATATGAAATTCCGGGAATGCCAAATAAATCAGAAGTTGGCTATGCAGACTATGTTTTGATGGGAGAGGATGGACGCATTCTGGCTATAATTGAGGCAAAAAGGACTTGTGTTGATGTTTCCAGGGGGAGACAGCAGGCAAAACTCTATGCGGATCTGATTGCGCAAAAACAAAAGCGCAGGCCGGTTGTTTTCCTTACCAATGGTTTTGAAACACGCATCATAGATAATCAATATCCAGAGCGAAAGTGTGCGACTATTTATTCAAAAAGAGATTTGGAGAAGCTGTTCAATTTGCAAAGCATGCGTTCCAGTCTGAAGCATATTACAGTGGATAAAAAAATTGCCGGGCGGTATTATCAGGAAGCGGCGATTAAGGCGGTCTGCGACAGTTTTGATGAAAAGAAACGCCGAAAAGCGTTGTTGGTTATGGCGACAGGGGCCGGAAAAACCAGAACCGTGATTGCCTTGTGTAAAGTATTGATGGAATGTGGTTGGATTAAGAATGTG
Source organism: Fusicatenibacter faecihominis (assembly GCF_020686945.1). NCBI lineage: Bacteria > Bacillati > Bacillota > Clostridia > Lachnospirales > Lachnospiraceae > Fusicatenibacter > Fusicatenibacter faecihominis. The sequence goes on from NZ_JAJEPR010000044.1 coordinate 12,208, forward strand.
TTATTCCTTGCGGATCGGAATTCTCTGGTGACACAGGCAAAGCGAAGCTTTGTGAATCTCCTGCCGGATTTTTCTGTGACAAATCTTTGCGAAGAAAAAGATAATTACATGGCCCATGGGGTGTTTTCTACATATCAGAGTATGATGAATTGCATTGATTCTGTGCAGGATGAAAAAGGAAAATTGTTTACCTGTGGCCATTTCGACCTTGTGATTTGTGATGAAGCACACCGATCTATTTATAATAAATATCGTGATATTTTCAACTATTTTGATGCACCGCTGGTAGGCTTGACAGCCACTCCGAAAGATGAAATTGATAAAAATACTTATGAGGTGTTTGATCTGCAAGATGGTATGCCTACATATGGGTATGAACTGTCTCAGGCAGTAAAAGATGGGTTTCTGGTGGACTTCTTGTCTGTGGAAACAACCTTGAAATTTATTCAGGAGGGAATCGTTTATGATGAACTGTCTGAAACGGACAAGGAAGAATATGAAAATACTTTTAAAGATGAAAATGGAGAAGTTCCGGAGTCAATTGAATCATCCGCGTTAAATGAATGGATTTTTAATGAAGATACCATTCGTAAAGCGTTACATATTTTGATGGAAAATGGTCTGAAGATTGATTATGGAAATAAAATCGGTAAAACCATTATTTTTGCGAAAAGTCATAAGCATGCAGAAAAAATTTTGAACGTATTTGGAAAAGAATATCCTCATTTAAACGGTTATGCAAAGGTAATTGATAACCAGACAAATTATGCACAGAGCGCAATTGATGAATTTTCAGATCCCAAAAAGCTTCCTCAGATTGCTATTTCCGTAGATATGCTGGATACAGGGATTGATGTCCCGGAGGTGCTGAATCTTGTCTTTTTCAAGAAGGTGATGAGCAAGGCAAAATTCTGGCAGATGATTGGGCGTGGAACCCGCCTTTGCCCGGGACTGATTGACGGAGAAGATAAGCAAAAATTTTATATTTTTGATTTTTGTGGTAATTTTGAATTTTTCCGTATGAATAAGGGAAAACCAACGGCCAATATGATTGCTTTGCAAGGCGCGATTTTCAGTTTACAGTTTGAAATGACTTATAAACTACAGGATTTGGCTTATCAGACAGAAAGACTGATTGCATACCGAAAAGCGTTGGTAAAAGGACTGTCTGAAAAAGTGCAGGAACTGAACCGGGAAAATTTTGCGGTAAAACAACATCTGAAGTATGTGGATCTTTATACGGTGGAAGCAAACTATCAGACATTGACCTATGAAGATACACTTATGGTCAGACAGGAGCTTGCTCCACTGATCGAGCCGGAGAATGATGACGCAAGAGCATTGCGTTTTGATGCGCTGGTGTATGGAATAGAGCTTGCCTATCTTGCAGGAAAAAAATACAGCCGGGCCAGACATGATCTGCTGAAGAAAGTTTCCAAAATATCAGGTGTTGCCAATATTCCGGAGATTATGATGCAGGCAGAGCTGATCAATAAGATTCTCCATACCAATTATCTGGAAAACGCAGGGATCGAAGATTTCGAACATATTCGAAAGAGCCTTCGTGATCTGATGAAATATCTTCCGACAGGAAAGGCCACTTATGAGACAACTTTCGATGACGAGATTTTATCGATCGAGTGGAAGGAAGCAGAACTGGAAAACGACGATCTCAAAGATTATAAAGCAAAAGCAGAATATTATGTTCGGCAGCATCAGGATGAGAAAGCTATTGCAAAACTGAAAAGCAATATTCCGCTGACCAGTCAGGATGTAAAAGAATTGGAGAAGATTCTCTGGAGTGAGGTTGGAACAAAGCGGGAATATGAAGTCGAGTATGGAAATAAGCCATTGGGCGAATTTGTACGTGAAATTGTCGGGCTTGATATGACAGCAGCAAAGGAAGCATTTTCTGCTTATCTGAATGATGCAAATCTTGACAGCAGGCAAATTTATTTCGTAAATCAGATTGTTGAATATATTGTACATAATGGTATGATGAAAGATTTGGCAGTTCTTCAGGAAACACCTTTTACAGATCAGGGAAGTATCGTGGAAGTGTTTACAGATTTGTCTGTCTGGCTTGGAATAAGAAAAGTGATTGAACAGGTAAATGCCAATGCGCTGGCTGCTTAGAAGATAGGAGGTTTTCTTTATGCCATTACAAATCGTCAGAAATGACATTACCAAAATGGACGTTGACGCAATCGTCAATGCGGCAAATTCATCTCTTCTTGGCGGCGGTGGCGTGGATGGCTGTATCCATAGGGCGGCCGGACCGGAACTGCTTGAGGAATGCCGGACTTTGCATGGCTGCGAGACAGGGAGCGCAAAAATTACAAAGGGATATCGGTTGCCCTGTAACTATGTAATTCACACGGTTGGTCCCGTGTGGCAGGGCGGCAGGCAGCAGGAACAGAAACTTCTGGAATCCTGCTATCGGACGTCACTGAACCTGGCAGAGGAATATGGCTGTCAGTCTGTTGCCTTTCCTCTGATTTCTTCCGGTATTTATGGCTATCCGAAGGATCAGGCGCTTAAAGTAGCCGTGGATACCATCAGTGCTTTTCTGCTGGAACATGAGATGACGGTATTTATCGTGATTTTTGACCGGAAAGCATACCAGATCAGCGGGAAACTGTTTGCAGACATCAAGGCGTATATTGATGACCGGTATGTGGAAGTACATACAGACAGCCGGAGGGAACAGAGGCGAAGACGGGAAATATTAGAGGAAGAGGCTTACTTTACGTCAGTCCCGGAACCGTTGCTGCCGGAATCGGTTGATAAGGGCATCAGCAAAAAAACATTGGAAGATGCCTTAAATCAAATGGATGAGAGCTTTTCGGAAATGCTTTTGCGGAAAATTGATGAAAGCGGCATGACGGATGCGCAGTGTTATAAAAAGGCCAACATTGATCGAAAGCTTTTTTCAAAAATTCGTGTAGATAAATTTTATAAGCCATCCAAAGCAACCGTGCTGGCCTTTGCACTGGCTCTGGAACTTCCTCCTGCGGAAATGCGGGAAATGCTGGGAAAAGCCGGTTTTGCCCTATCCCATGCAAGCAAATTCGATATCATCGTGGAATATTTTGTCGAACAGGGCAATTATAATGTATATGAGATCAATGAGGCGTTGTTTGCCTTTGACCAGAGCCTGATTGGAGCATAAATCTGTCTGTTTCTGAAAGATTATAAAATGTCGCTTTCCGTGCGACCACTTTCCCAAAGAAAATCGTTATACTGTGGCTGTAGGGTATGAAACCCGGCAGCCATTTTTTCAAGGGTTATGCGCCAAGAATTTCACTTTTGACGGAAACTTTGGCGAATCCCGCGACAGCAAACCCGAAAGGGCGAGATTTTTCAGGAGGAAAGATATATGAGAAAAAATTTGACGGAAATCGTTTTTATTCTTGACCGCAGCGGTTCTATGAGTGGATTGGAAGAAGACACCATTGGCGGATTCAATTCTATGATCAGGAAGCAGAAAAAGACGGAGGGCGAAGCTTTGATTTCCACAGTGCTGTTTGATAATATAAGTGAGGTGCTGCATGACCGGATCCTGGTGAAAAACATCCGGCCAATGACGGATCGGGATTATACAGTTCGCGGCGGTACGGCACTTCTGGATGCCATCGGAGGCGCCATTCACCATATCGGAAATGTTCATAAGTATGCCAGGGTGGAGGATGTTCCGGAACACACGTTGTTTGTGATCACAACAGACGGGATGGAGAATGCCAGCCGCTGTTACACCAGTGAGAAAGTGAAACATATGATTGAACGGCAAAAAGCAAAGTATGGCTGGGAGTTTTTATTCCTCGGTGCAAATATAGATGCGGTGGAGACGGCGGGGCGGTTCGGAATCAGCGCCGACCGGGCGGTGAACTACCAGTGTGACCGGGAAGGGACTGCATTAAATTACGAGGTGCTCAATGAAGCAATTTCGTCTGTACGGTGCAGTAAACCGCTGAATGCCGATTGGAAAAAACGGATTGATGAAGATTATAAGAAGAGGGGCGGCAGGTGAGTGAAGAAAAAGGGGTGTCACACGAAGCGACATCCCCTTTTTCGACAATCATTTATCATTGTTTTCGGGTATGGAGTACTCCCGGTTAGCCGACAGGCTTTCCTCAACAAGTAAGGTTGTATTATTTTTACTCCTCACCAAGGAAATATTTGCCATAGCGGTCTGCTGCCAGAATGGCTGCGTAAACAGAAGCCGGTGTTACTTCGAAGGGCATGTTGTGCAGCGTATCATTTTCTGCGCAGGCAGCTTCAGCGACAGCCATCAGTTTCTCCTTGGTCGGATTCTCGATGCCCAGCTGTTTAAGAGTTACCGGCAGACCCAGTTCGATGCACCAGTCGATGATATCCTCCAGCTCCTCTGCCGGAACATTTTCCAGAACCAGCTGCGTAATGGTGCCGAAGGCAACCTTTTCACCATGGTACATGTGATGGCATTCTTCCAGAACCGTAAAGCCATTGTGGATGGCGTGGGCGCCAGCCAGACCGCCGCTCTCAAAACCGATACCGCTGAGAAGAGTATTGGCCTCAATGATTTTTTCAACGGCTTCTGTGCAGGCACCTGCTTCCAGAGCCAGTTTTGCTTTTACACCCTCATCCATCAGAGTATCAAAGCAAAGCTTTGCCAGAGCCATGGCTGCACCGGTGACTTTTCCGCCGGCACAGGTCATAGCGCCGCTGTTTTTGCAGGCACGGGCTTCAAAATAGGTAGCCAGGGCATCACCCATACCGGATACGGTCAGACGAACCGGAGATTTTGCGATGATCTCGGTGTCCATCAGAACCATGTTCGGGTTAGCCGGAAGGAAGAGATACTCTTCAAATACACCGGCATCGGTATAGACAACAGAAAGGGCGCTGCAAGGTGCGTCGGTAGAAGCGATGGTGGGACAGATCAGAACCGGAACCTTCTCATAATAAGCGACGGCCTTGGCGGTATCCAGAATCTTTCCGCCGCCGACACCGATGATCATGTCACAGCCGTTCTTTTTCATAACTTCGATCAGACGGTTGATCTCAGTCTTGCTGCATTCTCCGTTAAAATAATCCAGAACCAGTTCGCATCCGGAATCCTGGAAGGAAGTTTCCAGAGTATTTCCCAGTCTCTTATGACCGGAAGCGGTTACCAGCACCAGAGCTTTCTTTCCGTAATTTTTTGCGTAACTTCCGAGCTTTCCAAGCTCACCTGCTCCCTGAACATATTTGCTGGGACTTGTCAAAATCTTTGCCATAATAAAATCCTCCTGACATTGTAATTGATGGAATTGTATGGGCCGCTTTGCGGCGAAACAACTCGCAGGCAACTACTGAAAATAAAAATTTCTGCTCCCAATAGTAAATGATTTGCAGATACAGAGAGTATAATTCCTTTTTACTGGATTGTCAATAAATTATCAATATTAAAAGAAGTTTTTCGTGTGAAAAACCACCAGATTTGGATGACACAGGAAAAAGAAAACACAAAATGTAGTAAATAACTGACTGGAAGAGAGGGGAGGCATTTGTGAGCCGACTGCCTGTTCTTTTGTGTGCTCTGGAGGGAAACTTATTTCTTTTCAACTTTTCAATACGAAAAAAGCACCCGGAAAATCCGGATGCTCTTAAAGGAACAGTTCGTAGGAGAATCGAACTCCTGTTTCCGCCGTGAGAGGGCGGCGTCTTAACCGCTTGACCAACGAACCATAGTAACAAAACAATATTCAAATAAAGAACAGTTCGTAGGAGAATCGAACTCCTGTTTCCGCCGTGAGAGGGCGGCGTCTTAACCGCTTGACCAACGAACCATAATAACAAAACAATATTCAGATAAAGAACAGTTCGTAGGAGAATCGAACTCCTGTTTCCGCCGTGAGAGGGCGGCGTCTTAACCGCTTGACCAACGAACCATAAATAACAAATAATATTCAGATGAAGAACAGTTCGTAGGAGAATCGAACTCCTGTTTCCGCCGTGAGAGGGCGGCGTCTTAACCGCTTGACCAACGAACCTTACTGCGATATCTTAACCTATGAATCGGGAAATGTCAAGCACTTTTTTGAAAATTTTTGGAATTTTTTTGAAAGTCGCATTTTTATGAAAATTCCGTAACAGTTAAGAACCAATGTCACTTAGTTAAGCTTAGCACGAATAGTAAAAATTGTGTATATATTTAAGAAAAGGATGTGATAATCAAAGGAAAACAAAAATATACCATGCTCAAAAAATTTATATTAACTGTCAGGCACGACTTTAAGGGGATGTGAAAAAACTCGATTGAGTTTTTTCGCATCTCCCTTTTTGTACCTGTTGTGTATAAATGACTGAAATCATGCGCAAAGAAAGCGCACTTCCCCTACCCCATAGAAATTCTTTTTTTGAATCTATGCGGCAGTTCTGTTTCTCATCTTTTTTTTCTGATATTTATATAGATTGTGGCCTATCGCCACGAGTAAAACTTCCAGTTTGACTGAATGAATACCTCTTCGGACAATTCTCTTGTACCAACGGTCGTTTTTCATAATTCCGAAAGTGCCTTCTGCTTGTATCGAACGGTTCATTCGTAATAACGCACCGTGGATACTTTCTAGGTTTTCGATTACTTCCTGATGCATGGAAGTTAATTCCTGATTGATCCGAACGGTTCGATTCTTATCTGTCTTCTTACATTTCTCTGCATATGGACATCCACTACAGTCTTCGCATTCATACAATTCTTCCTTACGTCCGTATTGATTTCCCCTCACATTTTTTCTGTATAAAAAATGGAATGCTTTATCGTTAGGACATCTCATGACACCTTGCTCATCAATTCTGAAGTTAACTGCACGAAATGGATCTTCATGATATTTCTGATCCTTAGTTTCCTTTTTAAACATTGGAAATTTCATATACTTTTCAATTCCGTTCTGTTCACAGAAAATATAATTGTTGTATGAGCCATATCCAGCATCTGCCACAGGATATTTGGGATAGAATCCATAAGTTTGTTTGAAGTGCTCCATCAAAGGAACGAAACAATCCATATCCGAACGATAATGGTTCACGTCAACAACTGCAATATATTCATCTGCTACACCAATCTGTACATTATATGCTGGCAGAAGCTGATCATTGCCCATGTAATCCGTTTTGATACGCATAAAGGTAGCTGAGTTATCTGTTTTAGAGTAACTGTTTCGATTAGGACCACAGATTTCAATTTTTTGTATGTATTCTTGAAGTTTCTGACAGAAAGTAGTCAAGTGTTCATAATGACGCTGTTCTTTGGATTTTCGCTTTCCACTTCCGTAAACAAATGTACTTGTATCCAGTTCCCATAAAAGTACTAGCTGCTCAACGATTTCATTCAGATAATCCGGTACATACTCCGGATTTGTTGTGATCTGCACCCCGCTCCATGCGATTTCTGCATTAATCTCCTCAATCTCCGCAGTGATTTTTTCGTAAAGCTTGTAACGGAACTTTTCGGTAGCCTTCTTCCATACCCAGGTATACTTGTTTGCGTTTGCTTCAAACTTGGAGCCGTCGATGTAGAGATGTTGCAAATCTACATGCTCATCGTTAAAGATAGCATGATTGATGTCGTTAAAAATGTTTTCAATCTTATCTTGAAGTATTTCATTGATGAAATATCCAAAGGTTCTGTATGACGGAGTATGATGATCCATGAGATACATGAACCTGATATTAACTTTGCAGTTGTCTTCCAGTTCTCTCAGAGAGCAGTAGCCGCTAGTCATAAATCCGAAAAGTACTGTTTTTAACATGTTGACTGGATTATATCTGAGTCGTCCGGTTGTGTACTCCGGAATATCCGTCAGATACTTGTTTAAATCGATTCCTCCCATCAATCTGTCAAATGTTAAAACAGGATCCAGCAGATCCAAACAATCTGAAAGAAACAGTGGTAAATATCCTTGTTTTGAATTACAATAATTATTGTGTAAAGTTTTCATCGCAAGTTAATTTTACCACAAAAATAGGACCTTTCGCATGAACGAATGGTCCTATTTCTTTTAGGGACTTATTTCACAGCCCCTTAAAATTAGTGTACACTAGGATATTTATGTAAATTATTTCTGATCCAGTACGGACTGAATCTGCTTCATCAGCTGATCGTAATTTGACTGATCGTCAATGCCACCCATGAAAGGTTCCCCAACGATATTTCCGTCTTTATCTACAAGAACGGTTGTAGGAAATGCCATGATGTTTCCATTTCCAGCATAGTCTCCAACTGTTGAATTAGAATCGAAAGTCAGGTTCTTGTAGGAAGCGCCCTGAGCTTTCAGGATTTCTTTTGCCTCTTTGATTCCGGCTTCATTGTTGTCTAAAGTATCCATGTTGATACCAACAACTTCGCCACCCATTTCTTTGAGTTTCTCATTTAATTCATTCAGCTTAGAGAGCTCTTCGACACATGGCTTGCATCCACTGAACCAGAAATTTACAACTGTAACTTTATTTTTAGCGAAAAGACTGTCATCTACATCGTTTCCATCCAGATCTTTTCCTTTGAAACCTTTGAATACAGCTGTGGATTCGTTTAATTTGGAGGAAGAGCTGTCAGAGGAATCGGATGCAGCAATCTCTTTCTCAAGCTTGGCAATTTCTTCTTCAATTCCGCGGATTGTCTCGATGTCTTTGCACAGAGTTTCATATTCTTCTTTAGAGAAAGAGTCTTTGTTAGATTCCACTGTGCTTGCGAGGGTATCAGCATAGTTTCCGCTCTTGTCATCACCGGCAGCGTTCTTGTTCATAAGACCAAAGGCTTTGTCCCATGCATCTTTGTGATCAGCAAAAAGCTGGTTTTCCTGCTGGTAAAGGTCATTCCGTTTTTCGTTCAGCTCGTCTGCGCTGCCCGTTTCTGTTGTGGAAGAAGATTCCTGTTTTGTGTTTGTATTGTCTGTTGTGGAAGAAGATTCCTGTTTTGTGTTTGTATTGTCTGTTGAGGAGGAATTTCCGCAGCCTGTAAACGCAAAAAGTACAGAAATGGCAAGGGATGCAGCAATTACCTTTTTTAATTTCATTGAGTTTGTTCTAAGTGTTTTGTTTTTCATGATTTTAAATCTCCTTTAAATTACGTTTTATTAGTTTTTATTTTCAGCCTGTTTCTTAGTTGAAAATCCGTAATGATAGCAGATTGCATCAGTCGGGCAGGCTTTCATACATTCTCCGCATCGGATACACTCCGGATGGTTTGGTGTGTCTACTACATTGACATCCATCTTACAGACACGACTACATTTCTGGCAGCCAACACATTTCTCATGATCAACCTGAATCTTAAGAAAAGATACCTTGTTAAACAGTGAGTAAATAGCACCCAGCGGGCAGATCCATTTACAAAATGGACGGTAAAACAAGATGCTCAGGATGATGAAAAGCGCAAGGACTGTGAACTTAAATGTAAATAAATGTCCGAGTGCGGCACGGATTCCTGAGTTGGCAAGTGCCAGCGGAATTGCGCCTTCAAGTACGCCCTGTGGGCAAATGTATTTGCAGAAGAAAGGATCTCCCATACCAAGTGAATTGGTTGCAAATGCCGGAAGTAGTATAACAAAGACGACCAGAATCACATATTTCAGATACCGCAGAGGCTTCAGTTTTGCGGTGGAAAGTTTCTTGCCCGGAATCTTATGCAGCAGATCCTGGAACCATCCAAACGGACAGAGGAATCCACAGATAAACCGTCCTAACAGAACACCTAACAGGATGAAAAATCCGGTGATGTAGTAGGTAAATTTGAATTTTGAAGAACCGACCACGGCCTGAAATGCTCCGATCGGACATGCTCCGGTAGCGGCAGGACAAGAGTAACAGTTTAGTCCCGGGACGCACATCGTTTTTACATTTCCCTGATAAATTTTCCCTTTAAACAGATTCGGGATGTGAATGTTGGTCAGCAGTGTAGCAGCTGCCTGAATCCATCCGCGGAAACGGGCCAGAAAGTTTTTGTTTGATTTCATTTTCTTATCCAATTCCGACACACTCCATACATAATTTTATTGCCTTACTAAGTACAACCGCTGCTTCTCCGCGGAAAATCCCGACAAGGAAAAACACCAAACCGGCTGCAAGTAAAAGAATTTGTGTTGCTTTTTCAGATTTCATTAAAATACTCCTTTCAATGTTTAAAGTCCGTTTATTGACCTTTCGATGTTTGCATTATACAATAGAGGGTGTAAAATTCCTGTTAAGAAAATGGAGAAAAATAAATTGAGATTATTAGTTGTTGAAGATGAGAAGAAATTATGTGATATGATTGCGAAAAGTCTGCACCAGGCAGGGTATGAGGTAGACACGTGTAATGACGGAGAGGAAGCACTGGATATGATCTATGCGGAAATGTATGATTTGATCGTGCTTGATCTTAACCTTCCGGGGATGGATGGGATGGATATTCTCCGGGAACTTCGAAAGGAAAATGAAGAGACAAAGGTATTGATTCTGTCTGCGAGAAGTCAGATCGCTGATAAGGTTGACGGTCTTGATGCGGGGGCAAATGATTATATGGAAAAACCCTTTCATCTGCAAGAGCTGGAAGCCCGTGTGCGAAGTCTGACAAGAAGAAAGTTTGTACAAAAAAATGTCTGTCTGGAATGTGGCAGTCTTCGTTTTGATACAAGAGAAAGGACTGCATATGCAAAAGACAAGCCGGTTGCATTGACAAGAAAAGAGAATGGAATTCTAGAGTATCTTCTTTTGAATCAGGGAAGACCGGTCAGTCAGGAAGAACTGATCGAGCATGTCTGGGATTCTTCTGTGGATAGTTTCAGCGGCTCGATCCGAGTGCATATGTCTTCTCTGAGAAAGAAGCTGAAAGCCGGGCTTGGTTATGATCCGATCGTGAATAAGATCGGTGAGGGGTATAAGATAGGAGGAGGTAAAGCATGAAAAAAATATCACTCCAGTGGAGACTGACGATTCTTACAACCGTGCTGATCACAGTATTGTGTGGGTGCCTTACATTTTTCTTATATAAGAACGGAGTCTATTATATTGATACGCTTCAGGAGACTGTTACGGATCAAAGTGCCGCACCGGAGGCAGTGTATATTGATATTCCGGATAATGAATGGGATGATTTTGCAGCGCAGTTTGCTACGAAGGTTTATAATTCGAAATCAGATTATAGAAATAGAAGTCTTCTGATTACTGCTGTCGTGGCACTGATTGGTGGTGCAGTTACATTTTTTGTCAGCGGCAGGGCATTAAAACCACTCAAAGAATTTTCAGAGACAGTAGAAAAGGTTCAGGCACAGAATCTGGCGGATTATACGATTGAAGAGAATAGAATCGCAGAATTAGATCGACTTCGTACTTCTTATAACAAGATGCTTTTGCGACTTTCGGAATCATTTGAGACACAGCGTCAGTTTACAGGAAATGCAGCACATGAGCTACGAACTCCTTTAGCATTAATCCAAGCACAACTAGATCTTTATCATACAACAGAACATCCGGAGAGTGGAGATGCGGCAGAAGAAACCATCCAGATGGTGACGGAGCAGAATGAACGTCTTAGCAAGCTTGTCAGAACACTCTTGGATATGAGTGAATTACAAACGGTGGCACGTAATGAAAAGATCGAGATTCAGGGATTGATAGAGGAAGTGCTGACGGATCTGGAACCACTGGCACAGGAAAAGAATATTGAACTGTTACAGAAGGCACAGAATTCGTCGGATGGAAGATCAGATGGAACAGAAGAGTCGTTGCTGGTCGCATGTAGTGTGAACAATAACGAAAAGCCAGAGGATGAACTGATTCTGACAGGAAGTGATATTCTGATCTATCGGATGATTTATAATCTCGTTGAAAATGCGATTAAATATAATCGAACAGATGGAAGGGTTACGGTATCGGCAAAGAGAGAGAAGGATGAGGTTGTCCTGACAGTTGCGGATACAGGGAATGGAATTGACGAGTCATTCCGGGAACAGATCTTTGAACCGTTTTTCCGGGTAGATAAGTCCAGAAGCCGTGAACTTGGAGGGGTAGGTCTTGGACTTGCGATGGTGCGTGAAATCGTGCGGGTGCATGACGGAAAGATTGAGGTTCGCGGAAATGAGCAGGGCGGAACAACATTTGAAGTGAGAATGGGGATGGAATAGAAGAATAAAAATACTTTATCATTACTTAACTAAAACTTCCCACACCGTATCGGTGTGTTGAACCTTGAAAATTCAATATTTCAGCCAATAAAAAAGGCATAAATC
>NZ_JAJEPR010000045.1:0-21287 GCF_020686945.1 Fusicatenibacter faecihominis
TTGCGGGAGCTGCTTTGCAGCGGAGCAATTCGTAGGCATCAGTTGGGGGCAAAAGACCTTTTGACCCCAACATCATAGTATATAGTGACGCTTACATTATACAAAAAGTGCGCGATGATATGATAATTTACCACGTCTCAATATGAGACGCTAAATACCATATCATCGCGCACTAATAGTATGACGTAAGCCCCACTATTTTCTAGCGTGCCCTGGAAGGGGGGGCAGGGGGAAACCAGGACTGCAAGACTCTGATGGTTTCCCCCTGTAATATTTTTATTTCTTAACTTTAGGATTAATAGCAACCCCTCTGTTGATATCTCCTTCGAGATTCTCACCAAACTCATAATCATTACCCGGCAGAATCGCATTCAGCAGAATACCTGCGATAGCTGCAATAGCCAGTCCGGTAAGCGTTACCGAAGTTCCGAACACATTGAAGGTGAGTCCAGCGGAAAAGCCAAGTCCGCAGACAAGAATCACAGCCGCAATAACCAGGTTACGGGATTTCGTCAGATCTACGCGGTTCTCTACTACGTTACGAACACCAATTGCAGAAATCATTCCGTAAAGCATGAAGCTAACTCCTCCAATAATGGCAGAGGGCATGGAACCGATGATATCAGCCATTTTCGGGATGAAGCTTAAGATGACTGCGAAGACAGCTGCGATACGGATGACGCGCGGGTCATGGACACGGCTGAGCTCCAGAACGCCGGTGTTCTCGCCGTAAGTGGTGTTTGCCGGGCCGCCTACCAGAGCGGAAAAAGAGGTTGCAAGACCGTCGCCAATGAGGGTTCTATGAAGACCCGGATCTGCGAGGAAGTTCTCTCCTACCGTTGCGGAGATTGCAGACATATCACCGATGTGCTCCATCATGGTAGCAAGAGCGATCGGAGCCATTACCATGATGGCGGTAATGTCAAATTTGCAGAGCTGGAAAGGAGGAAGTCCTACCCAGGCTGCAGATGCGACTGCGGAGAAATCCAGGATGGCGCTGCCGTCCGGATTGGTCATTCCGAGGAGGTGCATCACCAGAGCTACTGCATAGGAGATCACAACGCCCATGAGGATCGGAATGATCTTGAACATGCCTTTTCCCCAGATGTTGAAAACGATGATTGTTCCAAGAGCAATCAGGGCAATGAGCCAGTTGGTGGACGCATTGGAGATTGCTGAGGGAGCCAGAGAAAGTCCGATGCAAATGATGATGGGGCCGGTTACAACAGGCGGCAGATAGTGCATAACGCGCTTTACGCCTACCAGTTTGATAACCAGTGCCAGAATCAGATACAGAAGACCGGCTACCACGATACCGCCGCAGGCATAAGGAAGTTTCTCGCCCATGGTCATATCAGCAAAGATGCCGGTATCCAGATTTGCCACGGTGGAAAATCCGCCGAGGAAAGCGAAGGATGAACCCAGGAAAGCAGGTACCTTCAGTTTGGAGCAGGCATGGAAAAACAGGGTTCCAAGGCCTGCACAGATCAGAGTTACCTGGATGGAAAGTCCCTCACCGTTGAAGTAGGTGTTGACCAGAATCGGTACCAGGATTGTTGCTCCGAACATCGCAAACATGTGCTGAAGTCCGAGAAGCAACATCCGCGGTATTCCCAGGGTACGGGCATCTTTGATCGTTGCATTTTTTTCGTTCATGATGTGCCTCCTCAAAATATTTTTTGCAACAGTTCAGAGCATATGCAACAAGAAAAAACAGACTATGCAAACTTGTTTGCAATAGGCTGTATTTTCTTGTTGTTATGGTCGGAACGGCGCTGCGTCCCAGTGGGACTCGTCTAGCGCGGACCGAAATGGAATGTAGATCCATAAGCCTCAGACAGAAGCTGCGTCAGCAGCGATAGCGCATGAAATGCGCGGGGTGCTGAGTCCCAGTGGGACTCGTTTAGCACCGACCGAAGCAGAGCGTAGACCTATGGCCTATTGACCTGAACGTCCTGAACTGCTACATAAGCTATCCTTACAAGAATACCTTTTTTGACACCATTCGTCAACGAAATTTTTATATTTTTTTAAGATTTAATGCTTACCCATAGCACAGCGCCACCCAGCGATTCCGCCCGTTTTTCCTGTGGAGGCAGAGCAGAAATTCTTGGCTCGCCAAAATCTGCGTTATGAACAAAAATCCATTGTCTGAGCGAAGCGAGTTCCGGGTTTTTGTGAATGCTCTTAGAAGATTTCGGCAAGCCTTAGAATTTCGCTCCGCCGCAACGGAAAGCCGGACGGAACGCCGGGCGGCGCATCCTCGAAACCATTTATTCCTTAACCAAACCCTCCACCGCGTTCGTATACCTTCCGGTACACACAAGGCTCACCGTGGACTGGATAAACGCACCGATGCTGCTGATTTTTTCAGGCGGGGCTGCGTAAAAAACCTGGAAATCATTTTCTTCAAAATATTTTACCATCTGCTCGATACGCTCTCTGGAAAGAGCCGAAAAGGCCTCGTCAATGAAAGCCAGGCGGGCGCAGCAGCTGTTCTTCGGGTAGCACTGGAGAAGACTGGCAGCAAGAATGATAAAGTAAGGCGTCTGTTTCTCGCCGTTGCTGGCGGAACCCTGCTTTTTCGAGAGGTTGGCCACGATCTCCTGGTCGCCCTGCCTGCTCACGATTTCCATATCATAGGAAAAATACCGGCGGTAATCCGTGTATTCCTGCTCGTCCTCCTCGGAAAGGATGATGTTCATAAATTCCTTGATATCATGCTCCATCTCCTCGTCATCCCGGCCGGAACTCATGTAGGCCTCAGCGGAGCTCATATAATTCTGAAGTTTTCGGCAGATCCGGAAGAAAATCACCCGGTCCGGCCGCTCCTTCATGACAAAGCGGTAGGTATCGCTTCCGAAAGGAATCTGCTTCAGCTCCTCATTGATGGCCTCCATCTCCCGCTTCGCATCCCGGATGGACTCGTCAATCTCGGCCACGAAATCGTTCATAAAGGCGCTCTCCAGTTTTTCCGCCTGCTCTTTCAGCTTCTGGCTGGCTTCCTCAATCTTCACATGGGCCAGATTCCGGTATTCCTCCCGGTAAAAAGCAATGTAACCCACGCCGCGCTGATTGATGTCAAGCTCGGAAAGGCGGCAGTATTCCAACTGGGCGCTTTCCAGATGTTTTTCACATTCTTTGACATCACTCCTGGAATTATCCACACTTCGCTGGGTAATTACCTTGAGGGCTCCGTCCTTCTTTTTACGAAGCTTCTCATACTCTTCCAGCATCGGCGTTTTAAGCTCCAGATGAAGCTCGCATTTTTCCTCATATTCCTGTTTTCGTAAGGCAATGGACTCGCGGATACCGATGAGCTGCTTGCTGTAGCTCTCGATAGAGTTACCGCATTTTCCCATTTTCAGGGAATTTTCCGTCACCGCCGTGTTGGCTTCCTTCGCCTGCTCCCGGGCAGACTCCTGCTCTTTTAAGACCGCGGTAAAATCAGGATTGTCCCGGATGGCCTGAAGATCAGCCTCCAGCTTCCGTTTGGTCTTTTTGCTCTTTTCCAGAGAGTCGGCGGCACTGAATTCGTAGTGGCCGGGATCCCAGTCGATGCTGACGATCTGACGGCGACAGTCCAGAATCCTGGCCAGGGCGTCCTTATCTTTCCGCTGCAGCGCTTCCTTTTCCCGGCGCTCCTCTTTCGTCTGCTCCAGCTGAAGGCGCACGGCATCCTCACCCAGGCAGAGCTCGGTTCCGGTGAGATCCATCGGCGAAACAGCGTAGCTTTTTGCCAGCATGCCGTCCCGGGTCAGACCGCCTTTCGGGTAATCGTGAAGCTCCTCCAGATCCTCGCAGAGATGGATGCCATTTAGAAGAGAATTGGCATATCTTCTGGCATAAACATTCGGAATCTTCAAAACCTCCGCAGCGGAGCCTCTTTTCACCTCGGTCTCAGGAAGCTTGTCCGTGAGTACCAGGTTGGCGGAATAGAGTTTTTTCTCCTTCAGAACTTTCATGGCCTTGCCGCAGTATTTCCCATCTATAATAAGGTAGAAACGCTTGCGTCCCAGAAAGGTCTCCACGGCTTTTCGCCACTCCGGATCCAATATTTCCTGGACGAGCTCCGCAAAAATGAAGACTTCCGTGTCGATGCCCTGATTTTTCAGCTCCTGGCAGATCAGCTTTCTGGCCCGCTCGATCTCCGGCGGGAAGACCAGACAGTTGGCTTCCAGTTTCTTGATCTTGTCCGTGAGCTCGGCCATCACTTTTTCCCGGGCCCGGATCTGGTCCTGGAGATGGATCTTGTTCTGCTCGTAAAAGGTGTCCTGCTGGTCCACCTTTTCCCCGTATTTCTTGAAAACGGAAATCTTTGCTTCCATGTCCATGCCGGTGCCGGAAAGCTGGCTCAAAGCCTTCTTTTCCTCCTCATCCACAGGCAAATCTTTTCGGAGAAGGATGCCAAGCTCTTTGATCTTTTCTTCCAGAGTCTCCAGTTCTTTGAGACGGCGCTCCCAGACACGGCTTTCCACACTGGCCGCGTCGATCTGGCGCTGCAGGGAATCCATGGTCTCCTTCATATCCTGAAAAACCGTGCTGTTTTCCGCGATACGGAGACGCTCCTGGGCGGCCTTCTGAGACTGTTCCAACTCGGACTGGCGTTTTTCCAGGTCTTTCAGCTGCTCCTCCAGCACGGTCCGCTGGCTCTCTACCTCTTTCTCTTCATTTTCCAGCATCTGAAGATCCTGATAGCAGAAAAGCATCTCCCGGATGTGAAGGGTGCGTTTCTTTTTCTCATAATCCTGGCTCCGCTTCTCGATGACCTCCAGCTGGGTCTTACCCTCGCTTAAACGCACATAGACGTCCTGCAGCCGATCAAACTGCTGCCGCTGCTCCCGAAGTTCGCTTAAGGACTCGATTTTTCCCGGTTCCAGCACACATTCCTGAATAAACTGGTCGATGTTGTTTTCCGGATGAAAAGCCATCATTTTCAGAAGCTTGCCGCGGTATTTGCTCACGCCGCAGCGAAGACCAAGGGTCCGGATCACCTGCTCCGTTCCCCGCTCTCTTCCGAGGAACGCATTACCTTTCAGCCGCTCGCCACGGACCGTCAGTTCATTTTTCGGCGTGATCCAGAGCGTATTCCCTTCCCGCCGAGTGAAATTGATCTGATCCATCGTGGTTCCCGGGAGAACAAACCAGCTGCTGGCGGGTTTTGCCGTCTCATTGGGAGACTCGATGCAGACGCCTACCACCAGAGGAGCGCCCGCCACCGGATCGTCAAACTCCATGGCAATATAGCTGATGACCTCGCCGGAACGAAGATAACGGGCAGCGCCGTTGCTCTTCGTGTCGCCCCGGACATAGCCCAGTACCGTACGGTCCCGGTCTTTTGCGGCCTTGTTAAACTGGGTATTTCCCGTGATCAGGTAGGTCACGGCATCCAGAATCGTGGATTTTCCGCTTCCGTTGATTCCTGTAAAAAGCGTGGAGCCTTCCAGTTTCACGGAAACGTTCTGAAACTTGGACCACTGCACCAGAAGAAGTCTGGTGGCTGATTTTCTATTCATCGGTGTCTGCATCCTGCTCCTCCTCATCCATCTCACTGTCTGTCTCGTTCCACCGCTCCTGCATGCGTTTTTCCGCCGTATTTACAAAATTCTGGAACTCGTCGGGATCCAGCGCAAACTGCATTGAGGGCAAAAGGCAGATTCGGCAGTCGTCGTCCCCGATCCGGCCCACCACCTGCAGAAGCTGGTATCTGGAAAAAAGCGACAGGATCGCCGTCATCGTGCTTTTGTCGATCTGGTCTTTCACCTTATATTTTTCCAGTTCAAAGCGAAGGTCAGCCATCGTGATTGTGATGTTTTTCGACAGGCTTCCTGCCCGGATCCGGTCGGCATACATGGCCCAGAGGCAGCAAAGCACAACGCTCTCCATTTTTTTCAGGGCCACATGGTTGATCTGGAGCCGGCCATTTTCTCCCATATCCCGGCAGTTCCGGAGCATGACTACGCCGTTTTCCCTGTCCGTCAGCACGTCAAAACCGATATAGCCTAAGTATACGGAAAAAGGCTCGGGATTTTTGGAGATAAAATAGTAGGCACGCTTGCTCTCCTCGTCCCGGTCGCGCACGATAAATGTCTGTTTCAAAAGTCTACGGCAGCTTTTCTGAAAAAGATCTTTCTCAGATGAGGTAAAACCCTCCCAGAATTCCTCTATGTTCATTCGTTTTTCTCCTCTTTTTCTATGGTAAATCGTCGGATCAGCATCTGCTGCATCTCCATGTAGCCGTCCTCTACCCGGATCTCAAAGCCGTTTTCCCTACCGTAGGCCACGGCGGAAAGGGCACTCAAGAGCTCGTTTTTGCTCTCCAGAGGCAGGTCGTCGCTGGAAACCTCGGTGCGGTTTCCCATGACGTGTTCCACATAGGATTTCATTTTTTCCTTGGAATAGGGGTTTTCCGCCTCCCGCTCGTGAGCCAGGCGGGCCCGCTCGATATCCTCCTCCGTCATCTCCTCCACTTCCACCTGGGAAGCTTTGGCAATGCGCTGATTCTTCCGGGGATAGCGGATGGATTCCAGATCCAGAAACTCGTTGCTCTCCAGATCGAAAAGCGGGTTCATCTCCTCGGGAAGCTCGTCTTTCCAACCCAGATCGTCCATTTCCTCCGTCAGAATACGGATCGTCTGCTCCACATTTCCGCGGATGTCGCGGCTCCGGTTCCGGATAAAACGGGCCCTTCCGATGGCCAGCTGAAGGTAAACCGTGATCTTGTGCTTGATATCCCGCATGATCTCATCGTATTCTTCGGTGAAGAACTGGCGGATCGTGTGGAGCATATCCTGCACCACGCCCTTACTCTCTTCCAGGCTTCGATTTTCCTCCAGGCGGCAGCCTTTTGCCAGAAGCTCCAGAAGGGCCGCATCGTTCTGGATCTCTTCCAGCCGCAGCCGGATGTAGGAACGATAAATATGTATGTTCTGCTGCTTGGTAAGACGCGCGTATTCCTTAATAAAATCGCCCTCGCAGTATTCCAGAATGTTCTCCGTCAGGCTCTCCATGGTCTCTTCCTGGACCATCCGCTCGATGATCTTTTTGATAAACGTAGCCAGGCGTTTCAGCGCCTTGGAGAGGAGCTTGGCGTTCCGGTAAACGGCCCGAAGCCCGTTGATATAGGGATCATTTTCCCACTGATCCGGGTCTTTTAAGATGTTGTAAACGTTGAAAATATAGCTGGAAAATTCTTCCCGCTCCGGTTTCATCAGCTGCTGGAGAAACTCTGCGAGAACTACGCCCTGCTCTGTCATCATGATGTGTTTTTCATAGGTGGCATCGTCGATGTCCTCCTCCAGCCACCCCACTTCCCGGGAGCAGAAACGGCGGATTACCGCGTTGGCCATCTCGTTGTAGTTCGTATTTTCCTCCGGTTCGTCCTCCAGCTTTTCCACCTGATGCTCCATCAGATAGACGGCAAGAGCGTCCCGTACCTGGCTTCTCGGGATCCGGTAGGTAATCTCCCGGTCGTACTCGTGATAAATGAGAAGCAGGCAGTCCGCATAGACCCGGTTCGTGCTTCCGCTGGCCAGGCAGTTGAAAAAGCTGCCGGGGAGCGTGTCAAATAGATTCATATAGTGAAAACTCCTTATGTCAAACTTACAATATCCCCCCGTTTCCATACGAAAAGGAGGGATAAAACAAACGTTTCTTATCTTGTGCAAGTATACCATAATTGACAGCTTTCCTTCAAGAAAAAAATCCCCGCCGGTCCGGCGGGGTGCGGTATCAGAGATACTGTTTCATGGTCTCTGCGTGGTGTTCTTCCTGTTTCAGCTGTTTTTCGGCAAAGCTTAAGACTGCTTTGTCTTCTCCGTGATAGTCGTTGATACCTTTGGTCAGCTCCGTGATGCCCATGTTGCTTCCCTGGAAGACCATCTCCGCCAGTTTGGAGGTGGAGGGATCTGCCAGATTTTTCGCCCGGGTCATGACGGTACTCATCATTTTGGCCACAGGTCCGGCTTCTTTTCCCCGGGGGATGTGGCGCTCTTCCAGAAGGGCTTCGCTTTTCTGGAGGGCCGCCTCGTAATCGCTTTTCTGATGCTGGAGCTCTCTGGTAAAGGACGGGTCGGAGGAGAGGGGGATCACCTGATTCAGCCCGCTTAAGCCCATATCCGCGTACTCATGGATCGTGTTTAAAAGGTCAACTTCCGTAGTCACTGTACATTCCTTCTTTCCTGCAGATTTTTCAGGATTAGGATATCCGGAAAGCGGACTTTTTATTCATTTTTGATTCAAAAGCAGCTTTCTCTCCCGCCAGTCCGGCAGGAATTTGTCCATCAGGCCATGAAACCTGGCATTGTGGCTGGGCTCCAGAAGATGGCAGAGCTCATGGACCAGAACGTATTCCAGGCAGGCTTCTGGTTTTCGGGCCAGGCTTAAATTCAGCCGGATTTTGCCGGTCTGCACCGTACAGCTTCCCCAGCGGGTCTTCATCTCGCGAAGCTGCCAACCGGTACAGTGGACACCCATGAGCGGCTCCCAGTACGCGGCCAGACGAAGGATTTCTTTTTGCAGTTTTTCGACCTCTTCCTTTGTATAAGGAAGGGCGGCTTCTCCCGGCGTTTCCGCGCTCTTCTGCCGGCTCCGGACTTTTTCTCTGGCAGTTCGGATCCAGTTTTCTTTGCTTCGGATGAATTTGATCGCATCCGCCTCCCGCATCCGCCAGGGGATTGTCGCCAGGACACGGCCTTCCGGCGGCTGCACATAGAGGTTTAAGTTTTTTACTTTCCGACGCTCCATCGTAACGGGAATATCGCCGAGCATAAACTCTTTTCTCATCAGTCGATGACTTTGATACTCTCAATGACGGGCTGATCGGAAGCACTGACGGTTCCGTTGCTGTCCTGCACCGGCGTATCCTTACAGATCTGATCCACGATATCCATACCCTCGGTCACAGTTCCGAAACCGGCGTACTGGCCGTCCAGGTAGGTACTGTCGCTCTGCACAATGAAAAACTGGGAGCTGGCGCTGTCCATATCCTGGGAACGGGCCATGGAGATCGTTCCTCTCACATGGGAAATGTTATTTTCCACACCGTTGCCGGAAAATTCGCCCTTGATGGTCTCATCTGAACCGCCGGTTCCGTTTCCTTTTGGATCGCCACCCTGAATCATGAAACCGTCGATGATCCGGTGGAAGGTCAGACCGTCATAGAAGCCGTTCTGAGCAAGTTTCAGAAAATTTGCCACAGTGATCGGAGCGGTATCGCCGTCCAGCTCCACCTTGATGGTACCGTAATTTTTTACCTGGATCTCCACATGATGCTTGCCTGCTGCGTCAATGGTTTCCGTGGTGCTCTCTGTGCTCTTCTTGCCGCGTACAGAAAAAACAATGATAATTGCCGCCACAATGACGACAAGCACGATCAGAATCGCCGCCAGGATTCCTGTGGTCTTTTTGTTTTTCTTCATGAAATTAAGTCTCCTTTACTTCTGAATATCTTTCGCCAGCTCTTCCAGCAGATTTTCCTGATAGCCGGCTTTCTTTTCTCTTCTGATGTATTCTGCCGTTTCTCTTAAAACCGGATGCTTAAGCTGTTCCAGCTTTGCAAGCCCGAATCTGCCTACTGCCTCCCCAGACAGACTTTTTTCATAGTCTTCCGGTCCCATCCGCCAGATATGGACGGAAGCCTGAAATTTCTGCCAGAGTCTGTCCGCAATCCCAAGTCCATCGGGATCTGTATCTCCGCTATAATAAACAGAAGCTCCGCTTTTCACCAGAAAATCAAGTAGCTTCACTGCAGCGCTCCGAAGCTGTCCGGAGGTACAGAGAATCGTACAGGCTTTCTTTTTCTCACTGCTGGTAAGATAGGAAAAGACCATTTCATTTTCTACCACATACACCTGATTGTCAATGGCTTTTGCCTCTGTGATATCTTTCAGATTTTCCATTGTGACAACACAGGGCTCCCCGTTTTCATAAAAAGCCTCATAAGCCGGATGCCAGCTTTCCCCTTTTTTCAATCTGAGTCCACAGACATGAACCTGGGAAGAAATATTGTCCGGTACAATTCCCACATCCTCCAGAAGCTCCCGCCACTCATGGGTATTTTCCGGCAGTCCCCGTTTCTCCCTGAAACAGATGGCATGCACAAGAAGAAGTCCCGCTGCTGTTCCCCGGTCAAAGTAGTGCGGATTATCAGAAAGCTCCGCTGCAAACACAGCCAAAGGAAGCTCTTCCCCTGAAGTTTCCATCTCTTCCAGTTTTATGAGTGCCCTTCCTGTATGGCGAAAGATTTCTTCTGCCTGCAGCGCGTCTTTCCCATATTCCCGCATAAGAAGGGAATAGCCATATTTTTTACTGGAAAGCAGCTCTTCTATCCACTGAAATGCAAGAGAGTCAGCACCGGCTTTTTCACGGAAATAGAACTGATTTGTTTTTAAAAATTTCTCCCTCCGGAACTGATCTTCTTCCTGAAGTTCCCTGTTTGTTTTAAGGCTTTTTCCGGCATAGGCTTCCAGCATTTTTTCCATATTCCCGGTAGAAACAGCGCATGATTTTGCGGTAGACCTGTGCGTTTGGCACGGACAGATAGGAGGTTTCATTGATTGGTTCCAGATATTCCATTTTCTTTTTCCTTTCCGCGTCAGAGTTGCTTTCTCACCACCCGGTACTCGTCGCCGTTCCGGTAATAGGGGCAGTCGTAATAGGCGTCTGAAAGGAAGCGCACCAGCTCGTCCTCGTCCAGATCCATCTCACAGGTGTAACATTCGTAATCTTCGTCGTAGGCATAGTAGGCGCAGCTTTCACAGCTTCCAGTGGTTTTCTTTTTCTGCATGTTCGTTTCTCCTTCTATTTAAAACATATTTTTGCAATCTTTTTCTTGACATTTTTCTTTCTCTCTGATACAGTATAGGAAAGCATTTTTCACATCTTTCATTCTAGCATAGCCCTCTTTATCGGGCAACGTCTCTTTTTTCTTTCTGGAGGTTTTTCATGTCAGAATTTTTTCCCTGTTGGATCCTGAAACCTGATCTTTTTTTCTCTTTTTTTAAAAAATATCCCGCCGCACGAAAGCTTCTCGCCGCCGCACTGACTGGTTTTCCGCCTAAAAGGCTGGTATCTGTTCTCTGGTATCCCGGCAGCCTGTATGAAGGTGGCTTTTGTCTCCAGGTACGACCGGACAACCGGGCCTCTTTCATTCTTGAGCTTGTTCCTGTCTTTTCCGGTCAGCTTCCCTTTGCCGTCTCTGAAAGTCCGCCCGAAAATGCCTCTTTTACAGTTCCACGCGGAAATTTCCTTCAAGTCTTTCTCACTTTTCAGGAAGCCAATCAACAAAATCCTTTTTTCTATGGAAATTTCGACGCCTCCTCTCTGCCCTTTTCCCGCCGTGTCCTCAATCTTTCTGCCCTCCAGCCCTCTCTTTCTGCCTTTCCGGATCTCTATGCCTTTTCCCGTTTCCTTCTGGTCCGCCATTCCTCCGAACTGCCTTCCCTCGCCCGGCGTTTTCCCGCCCTCTCTTCTGTCTCGCCGATCTTGGAAGAAGTTCTCCGGGAACAGGAGCTACGAACCTTATTTGCAGAAACACCTCATTTTTCCCCGGAAGCTTCCTGCGGAATCTCTGCCATGTGTTCCGTCAACCGGCTGCTGCTCCGCGAAAAACGCTTCGATGAACTCCAGAAGGTCTCCGATGATCCGGAAGCTCTGCGAAATTTATTCCGGGAGTTTCGGGCAAAGGGATTTTTCGCATACAAAAAGGACCCGTGCCGCTTACACAGGTCCCAAGAAAAGAGAGAAAAGTATATATGAAAAAGCATCACTGCTTTGTTGAAACCTATTATAGATTCCAATTGTGATGAGTCTGTGTCGGAAAGGGGAACTTTTTTCGAAAAAGTCCTAAGAAATTCTAAACTTTTTCCTGTTATTCCAGAAAATACGCCTTGATTTCCTCTCCGTCGGCCATCAGCGTTCCCTGCACCATGGAGGGCTGACCGCCGCCTTTTCCATTGAATTTCTCGTTGAGGGCTTTTCCCAGCTCCCGGACATCCGTCTGGTTGCTGATGAGAACATACTGGCACAGACCTTCACGGATCGGAAGCAGGCCCAGCACAAGCTCCGCCTTCACGGCTGCCTTATTGCACATCTCCCGAAGCTCATCACTCTGGAAATTTGGCTCCAGGAAGCAGATCTTCCTGGTTCCTTCCGGAATCGCAGCGGCCTTTTCCTCCCCGATCTGCCGCTGGAAAGCGATGAGTTTGGATTTCAGAGCCGCATTGGCATCCAGAAGCTTCCGGACTCCGTTGTCCACCTGATCCGGCTTCACAGAAAGAAGATGGGTTGCCTCCTGGATCATGGCATGCTTCTTCTCATAATCTTCGATCGCGTCTCTTCCGGCCAGCATGGAGATCCGGACACCACCCTTATAATTCTGGATTCCCAAGAGCTTTACCAGACGGATCTCTCCGGTATATTCCACATGGGTTCCGCAGCAGGCGCAGGTATCGTAAGAGCCGATCCGTACGATCCGCACCTGACCGGCGATCTCTTTTTTGCTGCGATAATCGATCTTCTCCAGCTCTTCCCGGCTGGGATAGAGAATCTCGATCTCGACATTTTTTTCGATGACTTCATTAACCTGACGTTCAAATTCCGGCAGCTCCTCCGGGACGATGACGCCGTCGAGATCCAGCGTCACTGCGTCGCTTCCCATATGGAAGCCTACATTATTATAACCATATTTCGCGTGGATCAGTCCGGAAAGGATATGCTCTCCACTGTGGTTCTGCATGTTTCTCAGACGTTTGTCCCAGTTCAGGCGACCTAAAACTTCCGTTCCTTCGGGAATCGCCTTGTCCGTCACATGATAGATCGCACCGGCTTTTTCTCTGGTATCCAGAACCCTCACCGGCTCGCCATTTTCATTCAAACCCGGAAAAAGTTCTCCCTGATCGCCGGGCTGGCCGCCGCCCTCGGGGAAAAAAGCCGTGGCATCCAGTTCGATGCGGTATTTTCCTTTCTCTTCCGTACAGGAAAGTACTTTCGCTTCAAAACGCTGTGTTTTTACATTTTCTTCAAACAGTCTTCGTGTAGTCATAGTTTTGTTTCCTTTCTGATATAACTCAAAAGCCCCCACTCCTTTTGGGTAAGAAGCAGGGGATGAAAAAATCTTATTGTTTTTTCGGAATCAATGATGGAACAGGCGGATGCCGGTGAAGGCCATTACCATGTTATATTTATCACAGGTTGCGATGACATCCTCATCACGGACGGAACCGCCCGGCTCTGCGATATACTGAACGCCGCTCTTGTGAGCGCGCTCAATGTTGTCGCTGAAGGGGAAGAAGGCATCGGAACCAAGGGTAACGCCGGTCAGCTGATCCAGCCATGCGCGTTTTTCTTCTCTCGTAAAAATGGAAGGCTTCTCTGTGAAAATCTTCTCCCAGGCGCCGTCCGCGCAGACATCCATATATTCCTCACCGATGTAAACATCGATGGCGTTGTCTCTCTCTGCCCGCTTGATATCCTCGCGGAAGGGCAGGTTCAGAACCTTCGGGCTCTGACGAAGGAACCAGTTGTCTGCTTTCTGGCCTGCCAGACGGGTACAGTGTACACGGGACTGCTGGCCTGCGCCCACGCCGATGGCCTGTCCGTCTTTTACGAAGCAGACGGAGTTGGACTGGGTGTATTTGAGGATGATCAGAGAGATCTTCATATCTCTTTTTGCTTCCTCGGTAAGCTCTTTATTCTTAGTCACGATGTTGGAGATCAGCGCATCGTCGATGGGCAACTCCTGACGGCCCTGTTCAAAGGTTACGCCGTACACCTGCTTGTGCTCGATAGGAGCCGGTACATAAGCCGGATCGATCTGAATCACGTTGTAGTTTCCTTTTTTCTTCTGATGAAGGATCTCCAGAGCCTCCTCGGTATAGCCCGGAGCGATGACCCCGTCGGAAACCTCTCTTTTGATCAGAAGAGCGGTATCTTTATCGCAGGTATCGGAAAGGGCGATGAAATCTCCGAAGGAAGACATACGGTCTGCGCCTCTGGCTCTCGCATAGGCACAGGCCAGCGGGGAGAAGTTTTTCCAGTCCATATCGTCTACCCAGTAGATCTTTGCCTGGGTCTCGGTAAGAGGAAGACCAACAGCAGCACCTGCGGGAGATACATGCTTAAAGGAGGTAGCTGCCGGAAGGCCGGTCTCTTTTTTCAGACCGCTTACCAGCTGCCAGCCGTTGAAAGCATCCAGGAAATTGATATAACCCGGTTTGCCGGAAAGCACCTGGATCGGAAGCTCACTTCCGTCTTCCATATAAATGCGGGACGGTTTCTGGTTGGGGTTGCATCCATATTTTAAAGCAAGTTCTTTCATGATCTGCTCTTCCTTTCTTATTTGTTCTTGTTGACGATTCTGGTCTCGTAGTTTCCTGTAGCGATGTCGATATAACGGACAAAGAGGGAAACTTTGTTTTCTTCGTTGAGGCTGTTCCACACCAGCTCTGTGAAAGCATCAATATCTCCGGAAATAGCTACCGGCTTGGGCTCGCCCTCGAAACTCGGAAGCGGGTTGCCGTCGCATTTGTAGGTATGGATGAAACGGCCCTCGCCAGCCTTCGGCTTATCATAGGAGAAGGTGAAGCGCTGACAGCAGTCCGGATCGCCGTTGTTGCTCTTTAAGATGGACATGGCAAAATCATATCTGCCATTCTCGATATGCATCACACCGGAAATACGCGGGGTGTAGTTCGGTGCGTCCGGCTCAAATTCCCGGCATCTTAAACTCTGCTCAAAGGTCAGCTCCTGATCCATTCCCTCATAGATCGTGTCAGTCTGATCGCCGTTTGTCACAATCGTACGGTTTCCAAGTACACGGACGGGAGCATAGATGATGAGGCTCGGATCAGTAAGTTTTGATGGGTCAAATGCCTGGGTACGGATTCCCTGTCCTTCTTCCACAAATACGCGGTTTCTGCTGTTCTCACTTCTTCCCATGATAAAGTAGGCGGTCACCGCTTTGGTTCCATCCTGGCTGCGTCCGATCACGATTCCTCTTCCAGGATAAGAATTTTCCTTCAGCTCCTTTTCCAAAGATAATAATTCCATGGTTTCGTCTCCTTTTTTTTACATTTTCCGCAAAACTTTTTATATGTCAGGTAATTCCGCAGGAATTTCCTGACATATAAAAAACCGACACTCCGGGTTCTTCATGCCCAGACGGTCGGCTCATCTCATCCTTATACTCCCTGTGGTCAATTCCACTTCCGTCAGTCGTATAATTGTCTTTACCTTAACATCCTTTTCCGGCAAAGTCAAGTCTCTTGCGACAGAAAAAATTTTTTCTCTGCATCTATTGACATATTTTTTCAATGGTCGCTATAATGGTGCCAAGAATTACTGATACTGCATCATAGCGAAGCAATCCAGTTCTATTTACTATCCAGGAAGGAGAAAAAGAAATGAAACAGTCTCAATCTCAAACTGGCTCTCCCTATGAATTTTATGGGAAGATCCCTCTCCGGCAGGCCATTCCTTTAGGTCTGCAGCATGTCCTTGCCATGTTCGTCGGCAACCTGACCCCCATTCTGATCATCTGCGGCGCCTGCGGCATCTCTGCTACCTCCGGTGATGCGGAGCTGGCAGCTCTCCAGGTCACTCTGCTTCAGAATGCCATGCTGATCGCCGGTATCGTCACGCTGGTACAGCTTTTTGCCATTGGTCCGGTGGGCGGTAAAGTTCCCATCATCATGGGTACCAGCTCCGGTTTCATCGGCGTCTTTCAGAGTGTTGCCAAAGTTATGGGCGGCGGCATCCTCACCTACGGCGCCATCATGGGGGCTTCCCTGATCGGCGGTATTTTTGAAGGCTTCTTAGGCTTCTGTCTGAAACCTCTCCGTAAATTTTTCCCGCCCATTGTCACCGGAACGGTTGTACTCTCCATCGGTCTTTCCCTGATCTCCGTTGGTATCCAGTCCTTCGGCGGCGGAAGCTCCGCTTCGGATTACGGCTCCATGGAAAACCTGATTCTTGGCCTTATCGTTCTCGTCACGATCATCGTCCTGAAGCATTTCTGCAAGGGAATCTGGAGCACCTCCGCAATCCTTTTTGCCATCATCATCGGTTATATCGTTTCCGAAGTCATGGGAATCTTCCTTCCCACCACCGACATCACCGCCGAGGGCGTGGAATTTACCAAAGCCTGGGTGCTGAACTGGTCCAAAGTAGCCGACGCTTCCTGGTTCGCCGTTCCAAAACTCATGCCGGTAAAACTGGTCTTCGATGCCCGGGCAATCCTGCCGATCCTGATCATGTTCGTTGTGACAGCAGTCGAGACCGTCGGCGATATCTCCGGCGTTATGGAGGGCGGTATGGGCAGAGAAGCTACGGATAAAGAGCTCTCCGGCGGCGTGGCCTGCGACGGCTTCGGTTCTTCCCTGGCTGCTCTGTTCGGCGTTCTCCCGAACACTTCCTTCAGCCAGAACGTTGGCCTTGTCACCATGACAAAGATCGTCAACCGCACGGCTCTGGGCTTCGGAGCAATCTTCCTGATTTTCTGCGGCCTCTTCCCGAAGCTGGCGGCCCTGATCTCCATCATGCCCCAGAGTGTTCTTGGCGGTGCGGCCGTCATGATGTTCTCCTCCATCATCATCAGCGGAATCCAGCTGATCACGAAGGAGCCCATGAATTCCCGCTCTATCACAATCGTCTCTGTAGCACTTGGTCTCGGCTATGGCCTGGGGGCAAACAGTGCCGTGATCTCCGGCCTGCCCCAGCCCGTACAGCTGATCTTCGGCGGTTCCGGCATTGTACCTGCAGCCCTGGTAGCCATCGTGCTCAATATTGTTCTTCCCAGAGAAAAAGCGGAGCAGAAATAAAATTGTTTAAAAAAAAGCGTATCACACCGGCATTTGAAAACCGGGGATACGCTTTTTTCTTATCCCAGCGCCACATCCAGTACCATCATGAGAGCAAAGCCCACGGCAAAACCAATGGTTCCGATGTTGCTGTGTTCGCCCTCACTGGCCTCGGGGATCAGTTCTTCGACTACCACATAGAGCATGGCTCCGGCAGCAAAGGAAAGAAACCAGGGCAGGACCGGCGTGAGAAGGTCTGAAAGCAGGATCGTAAGGAAAGCTGCAATGGGCTCCACCACACCGGAAAGCATTCCTCCTAGAAAGGCTTTTCCTCTACTCATATCATTCTCCGCTTTCAGCGGAAGGGAAATGATGGCTCCTTCCGGGAAGTTCTGAATGGCAATACCAATAGCGAGGGCAAAAGCCGCAGCCGTGGTAATATGCGCATTTTCTGCCAGCATGCCGGCAAAAACCACACCAACCGCCATACCTTCCGGAATGTTATGAAGAGTGACTGCCAGTACCAGCATGGTACTTTTTTTTAGCGAACAGCTGGGGCCTTCCGCCTTCTCTGCTCCCATGTGAAGATGCGGGATCACCCGATCCATAAGAAGCAGAAAAGCCATGCCGGCCAACAGCCCTCCGCAGGCCGGGACAAAAGCCAGTCTTCCCATGGAAGCAGACAGATCCATAGATGGGATCAGAAGCGACCAGACAGAAGCTGCCACCATCACTCCGGAGGCAAAGCCCAGAAGCGCTTTCTGCACATTTGCCCCCAGCTCTTTTTTCAGAAAAAACACGCAGGCCGCACCGAGGGTGGTGCCTAAAAAAGGAATCATAAGTCCTAAAAATACTGTCATAAAACAATCTCCTCTTCATCTGCCGTTTTTAGAGCGGCAGATTCTGTTATATTCAGTAAATGCAGTTTCAGGTAAAACAGTTCCAACAGCTTTACTTTATCACAGGGGAAGTGATTTTTCCATTGAAGATGTGCTTCTTGACAGATTCTATCTATAAGCTCTTAATCCCACATCTTTACTTTCTCCATCAGACCGTTTTCATCAAAGGTAAGATCCGCAATACAGGTCTCCCTGTGAAAGCCCTTTCCCTCGGGATAGCGCTCTGTCGGCGTTCCGAAACGGTGGTAGGCGATCTTCCAGCAGTCGCTTCCCGGCAGCTGCACGATGGAATGATGCCCTGTCCCGTAAATATCCCTCTCCGGCTCTTTCATAAGAATCGCATATTGATATTCCACCGGCCCGTACAGCTCTCTGGAAGTTCCGTAATTGATATGATAATCCTCGCTTCCCGTGTCGTCACAGGACCAGGTGAAATGATAAAGACCACCGCGTTTTTTCACGCTGACCGCTTCCCGGAAATCAAAAAGTCCTTCGAGATTCTGTATGGTTCCCGGAATCAGACCATCCATATTCTCGTTGAGTTTTCCGATCGCCGGATGACCATTTCCGAAGAGAAGGTAGAACTCCTCTCCCTCCTGATAAATCGAGGGATCGATGGTCTGACCGCCATAGCCCATCTTAAGTCCCCATTCTCTCGCCAGAGGCATCGTGATAAAGGGCTTTTCACAGGCTGTAAAAGGCCCCTCCGGGTGCTTCGCCCAGGCCATTCCGATACAGGATTCCCCGTTCTGGTCTTTAGCACAGAAATAGAAATACCAGGTATCTCCTTTTCTGGCAATACAGGGAGCCCAGGCATAACCGGTGGCCCAGGAAACCTGCTCCGTCGCCACATCCAGAAGCAGCGGCCCTTTCTTGAAATGGATGCCATCCTCTGAGGAAAAGACATAAAACCGGCTTCCGCTCCAGTTGTCATAGCCGTCACTCGTGGGATAAATGTAATACTTCCCGTCAAAAACGGCGATATCCGGATCTGCAAAAAGGCCCGGAAGAATCGGATTGATCCGGTCAAAGTTTTTTTCCAGCCGCTCATATTCCTCATCTGTGATGGGAAGGATTCCGCCATGACGCTTCTTGGTACTTCCCATATCGTAGGCGCTCTCCGTCAGAATCTCAAACTTTCCTCCGGCAAGATCGGCAGATACCAGCGGAAGATAGCCGCCGTCCGTCATAAACCGGTCTGCAATGAGGCAGTATCTGCCATCCGGCAGCCGGTAAATCTCCGGCCCTTCCACGCCGGAAAGCTTTGTCAGAGTCTCGCTTTTGATCTCCTCATAAGGCCCTTTCGGGTCAGACGCCCACTCCATGCAGACTCTTTTTGTCACATCGTTCATCGTAAAGCGATACCAACGGCCTTCCGCCTGAATCATCGTCGTGTCGATGACATCCTTTTCCCGCTCCATAAATTTTTCCGGCGCAGTAAAGTCTACAAAATCCTTTGTCCAGGCGCAGTCGATCTGGAACTTCCCGCCT
Organism: Fusicatenibacter faecihominis; assembly: GCF_020686945.1. NCBI lineage: Bacteria > Bacillati > Bacillota > Clostridia > Lachnospirales > Lachnospiraceae > Fusicatenibacter > Fusicatenibacter faecihominis. Next base: position 19,187 of record NZ_JAJEPR010000045.1, read on the forward strand.
TTTCCGTCCGGCGTATTGATGTGTGAGGCCCAGAAAACCAGAAAAGCCTCTTTTTCCGGCACATACACCGCTTCCGGCGCCCAGACGCTGCCCGCATTCTCTCTTCCGACGGTCACGGCCCTGGCCTCGGACCAGTGAACCAGATCTTCCGATTCCCAGACAATCATATCCCGGCTTCCGCGGAAAATGGCAGTTTCCCAGCTTTTTCCCTCTTCGATCCGAAGATCCGTGGCAAAAAGGTAAATCTTTCCATTTTTTTCATCCCGGACACAGAACGGATCCCGGGCTCCTTTTTCCCCGATATCCGAATACAGCACCGGCCGATGGCCGTTCAGATCCTTCCAGTGAAGGCCGTCCCGGCTGATGGAAAAATAAATCTGCTCCCCATACTGCTGCTCGCCCGTGAAATGTACAAACAAATATCCTGCCATACTTATTTACTCCTATTTTTCTGTATAATAAAGGCCAATCTCTGTGAGATAAACGGTCCCGCGGCTCTCCAGAATCCGCACCCGTACCCGCTCTGTCTGAACCGGCTCGATCCTTCCAAAACGCTGATAGCCGATGGTGGTCACCTGATAAACCTCCTTCCACTGATCCTCTCTCCAGATATCCACAGCAAATTTTTCCACTCGCTGCCCCTTTTCAATCGTTTCTTTCAAAACAATAAAGTCAATCGTGTGTTCACCCTGAAGCTGTATCTCTATCTCCTGGCATTCCCCTGCAAGTTCCACAAAGTGTGTTCTGTCTGCATCCAGTATAGCCTCTGCATTACTTCCATTCTTCTGAAAGGCTTTTGCCCCGGTTGTCTGTGGTCTGGAAAACAAACCACGAATCGCTTTGCCAAGCTCCGCAAGCCGTTCTACATCTTCCAGATCAAAAAGTCCCTCTTTATTTGGTGGTACATTCAGAAGAAGCGTTGCATTGCCGCCCACTGCTTTTTCATACATATAGAGAAGCGTTTCCAAAGAATACAGCTGTTTTTCTTCTCCCTCTACATACCCCCAACTCGGTCGTATGGAAACATCCACTTCTGCCGGATACCAAATAAGTTCATCGTAATCCTTGATAAAATCCCGGCTTCCGATATCTTTCCATGTAGAGTTCGGCATGGTATCCAGTTGTCTCCAGTAGCCCGGATTCCTCTCTGTAACCATGATGCTCTTCGGTACTACGCTCCACTCTTCTTCACGACTTTCTCCCGCCTCGTTTCCAATCCAGCGTACGTCTGGTCCGCATATGCTGATGCAGGCATTCGGTTGAAGTTTACGGATCAACGAATAGTAACGATCCCAGTCGTATCCCTGTACCTTATCTGCCGTACGGCAGGCACCGTCAAACCACACACAGAAAAGTTCTCCATAGTTGCTGCAGAGTTCCGTCAGCTGGTTGCAGAAATAATCATTATATGCCGGTGTTCCGTATGTCTCTTCATGAACATCCCAGGGAGAAAGATAAACACCAAATTTCAGACCTTCTTCCCTGCAGGCCTCAGAAACTTCTTTTACAATATCACCTTTTCCATCCTTCCAGGGGCTGTTTTTAACGGAAAATTCCGTGTATTTGCTGGGCCACAGGCAGAAACCCTCATGGTGCTTGCAGGTCAGTAGAAGCCCAGTCATGCCGGCTGCCTTGTAGGCCTTCACCCACTGGCGGGCGTCAAAATTCACCGGAGTGACATGCTCCCACCACTTAAATCTTACGATTTTGAAGTGGGGGCTTCCTGCTCGATTGCCTTTTAAGGCAAAGCTAAAACAGGCTATCCCCGCGTGTCCCGCGGTTTTGTTTTTTATCTTCATCCGGTTACGGATTTTTTTCTTGTGCCGTCAGGCACATTCTTTATAGATCCTTTTTCCTTCTTCTCGGATGTTGACTGCTGCATTCACATCCCGATCCATCTTGTTTCCACATTCACAGACATATATTCTATCCGACAATGCCAGTTCCTTTTTCTTATGTCCACATACACTGCAAATCTTGCTCGATGCAAAATAACGGTCTACCTTTATAAGATGTTTCCCGCGCTCTTCCAGTTTGTATCCCAGCATGGACAGAAACTGCCCATACCCATTATCCTGCACGCCTTTCCCAAGATGCAGCC